>CAMQSH010000026.1 GCA_947036575.1 uncultured Brevinema sp.
TGAATAATAATATTTCCATCAAAAATTGATTTTTTGTCCATCTCTTTCTCCTTTAGCTATAATAATATTTTAAGATACTATCATTATAATTTTATGATCTATAGTAGCATGCATAAAAAATATTGTCAATACTTAATAAATAATTTTATACAAATTCATCAAACAAAAAAACACCCCCTAGCCTAAGCATAGGAGTATTTTTTGTTTTGTTTATAATTTTATTTAAATATAGGAAATATTTTTAGAACATCAGCTAGCACATGACATGCCACTGTTAATGCTCCATAAGCTATAATAGCATAAAAAAAGAAATTACCTTTGTAGGCAGAAAATTCAACATCTTTATTGTGAGTCCTCATTGTTTATATATATTTTAATAAAGATATAAACGGTACTATGATTTTGTTATTGAGTTTTAAAAATATTTATTGTATAATAAATTATATTATATAAATTGGAGAATAATTTATGCTTATTGATAGTAATATTCCTCTGTACATTCAAATAAAAAATATTATTAAAGAAGAGGTTATTCAAGGCTCTTTACATTATGGAGAAAAAATTCCTACAGAATTGGATTTGATAGATACTTATAAAGTAAGTCGTATTACTATAAGAAAAGCTATTTCTGAATTAGTCAAAGAAAATGTATTAATTAAACAACAAGGAAAAGGAACCTTTGTAACAATGCCAAAAATTGAACGCTGTATTCATCCATTATTTGCTAATTCAAATAAAGTTGTTGGATTTACAGAATTATTAAAACAACAAGGTCATATAGTCACAAGTAAAATTCTTAGTTGTGAAGTCAAAGAAGCTACTCGTACTCAACAAGAACATCTCCAATTATCAGAAGATTATAAACGTATTATCGAAATACAACGAATTCGTTGTATTAATAACAAAAACATTTCATTCGAACAAGTCTTTTTTCCATATCATTTGTGCAATTTTTTACTAAATACAGATATTAGTGGATCTCTTTATGATATATTAAATCAGCATAATATTTTTCCAGACAAAACTGCTTACTTTGTAATAGAAGCCATCTCTGCAGGTGGTAAGCGAGCTAAATTATTAGAAATACACCCACATGATCCAGTGTTGTATCAACAAGTTGTTGTTATTGATATTAATAACAATCCAACTAATATGAGTAATCACTATTTCATTGGTAATCAATATAAAATCATTCTTGGTTGATTGTAAGTTGTTTCACATTAATGATTTGAAATAAATTTTATTTATATTAAATTATTATATTGACTAAAATAAAATATAATTTATAATACATATAGATAATACGTTATATAACGTATTATCTTATTGGAGGACGAAATGAGAAAATATTTATTAATGTCTCATGGATTAATGGCTTCAGGTATACAAAACACTTTAACTATGCTTATAGGAGAACCTAAAAATCTTGCAGTTATATCTGCATATATTGATGAAGATACCAATATAAAAAAAGAAATATCGCTAATTTTAGATACTCTTTCATCTAAAGATGAATTAGTAATATTTACAGATATTTTAGGGGGTAGTATTAATAATGATGCTATGTTATTTATTGACAATCCAAAAGTACATTTAATTACAGGTGTGAATATTGCAACTATAGCAGAAATTATTAATAACGATAGTGCTCACCCTCTTAAAGAAATTATTGAATCAGCAATATTATTAGGCAGAGAAGCTCTGGTATATTGTAATACACAAGATCAAAATATTATAGATGAAGATTTTTAGGAGAAAATATGATTAAATTAATGCGAGTCGATCATCGTTTATTACATGGTCAGGTAGCAATGTCTTGGACACAATCTATCGGTACAGATTGTATTCTAATTGCAAATGATAGTGTTGTTCAAGATGATATGAGAAAAACTACTTTAAAAATTGCAAAGCCCTATGGATGCAAATTAGTATTTAAATCTATTAGTGATTCTATTGAAGCTATTAATACAGGTAAGACGGACAACTATAATCTTTTAATTATTGTTGAGTCTATAAAAGACGCCATTAAGCTTACTAGAGAAGCAGATACAATTAAGAGTATAAATCTAGGAGGTATTAAATTTAGAGAAGGAGCAAAGGTATTTTCCAATACTATTTCTCTTATGCCTGAAGAAGTTGAACAACTTCTTCAATTAATCATAGATAAAGGTATAGAGATAGAGATAAGACAAATACCTTCAGATAAAAAAGTATTTATTAAATAAATACTTAATAAATAATCTAGGAGTTTATTATGCATGATGCAATTATACTTGGGATACTTGGGTTCTTAGTTATGGTTTTTGAAAAACTAATTACGGGAACAGGTATGATATCTCGCCCTATTGTTACAGGGGCATTAACAGGAATAGTAATGGGAGATATCCCTACAGGGGTTCTTCTAGGAGCTACTTTAGAACTTGTTTTTTTAGGGAATTTTTCTATTGGAGCATCTTTTCCTCCTGAATTAATATCTGGAACTATCTTAGCAACTGCGTTTGCTATTAGTACAGGGCAAGGGGTAGAAGCTGCATTAACACTTGGTTTACCTATAGCAACATTTGTTCTTGTTATTCAAAATATCATTTTTATTTTTGGGTATCCTATTGTCATGAAATTTTCAGATGATTTTGCTAAAGAAGGAGATCCAGATAAAGTTGCTAGAACACATATTGTTTCTGGATTTATAACTAGAGCATTACCTTTAGGTTTGGTAATTGGAATTTCATATTATTTAGGTAGTGCTGTTATTGAAGATGTACTAAATTCTATACCTATGTATATTAAAGATGGGCTAAAAATTGCTACGGGTATTATGCCTGCATTAGGTTTTGCTATTTTAGCAAGAATGATTATTAATAAAAAAGTTACTGTGTTTTTCTTATTAGGATTTATTCTAGTATCTTATATGAAACTCCCTTTCCTAGCTGTTGCTTTACTTGGAGGTATCATTGCTACTATTATTATCACTAATACAGTAAACATTCAACCAGTTAGTGATACTGATGATGATTTTTAGGAGATTATAATGTTAAAAGATAATAAAAAAATCACTCATGGTGATTTAGTTAATGTTTTTTTCAGATCTATGCCTTTAGAATGGACATGGAATTTTGAACGACAACAACATATGGGATATAGCTTTGCTATAAATCCTATACTAAAAAAATTATATGGTGATGATAAAGAAAAATTGAAAGAAGCCTTACAGCGTCATCTAGAATTTTTTAATACCACTCCTGCTGTTTCTACTGTTATATTGGGTATTAATATTGCAATGGAAGAAAATCACGTGTTAAATAATGAAACAGATACAAACCCTATGAGAAATATTAAAGCTGCATTAATGGGACCTTTTGCTGGAATCGGTGATTCTATTATTTGGGGAACATTAAGGATTATAGCAACAAGCGTTGGTGCAGCTCTTGCTTTAGAAGGTAATATATTAGGTCCTATTTTATTTCTAATCATTTTTAACATACCTCATTATCTCATGCGTTACTATGGATTAATGTCTGGTTATAAGATGGGGTCAGGTGTGTTAAAAAAAGTAGAAAAATCTGGCTTAATGCCTAGTGTATCTTATGGGCTTGCTATTTTAGGATTAATGGTTGTTGGTGCAATGACAGCTAGTTTAGTCAAACTAAATTTAGGAATCAATATAGGAACTTCTGAAAATCCTATACTTTTACAAGGCGTATTAGATAGTATTATGCCTGGATTAGCTCCTTTAGGAATAACTTATTTAATATATTGGCTTTTAGGTAAAGAAATATCTATTAATTATATTTTATTAGGAATTACTTTAGTCGGTATTCTCGGAAGTTATTTTGGAATATTTGTTTAATAAAAGGGGTATACTGTGGAAACAATGCTAACATATATAGAAAATCAAGACATTTCATGTCATCACATACTTAATAATCGCTTAAAAATATTAGAAAGATTTTTAGAGATAGCTCAAGAATATAGAGTGAAAAAATGGATTTTTTTGGCAACAGGATCGTCTCTCAATGCTGTTAATTGTGCAAAAATGTATCTTGAAAACATTTCTAATATTGAGATTGAAATACGTATTCCTTCTGAATTTGTGACTTATAGTGAATTATGGGATAAAGATGCTTTTATTTTTGGTGTTTCTCAATCAGGTAGTAGTTCTTCTACTATAGATGCTGTTAAAAAAGCTGTATCCTGTAATAATGTTCCTGTATTTGGAATTACAGCTAATGAAAATTCAAATTTAGTTAAAAATTCTCCTCATTGGATTAAAATTGAATGTGGTGAAGAAAAAGTTAGATTTGTAACAAAAGGATTTACAGCTACTAGTTTAACCTTAATGCTAATGGGATTGGAATATAGTTTTAGTATAGGTAGAATATCAAAAGAAAAATATAGTCTAGAAATACAAAAATTTACTGATACAGTTAATTTTATGAAAGACACCTTAACGCTTTCTAAAAAATGGTATAAGGATAATATATCCGAATTTCTTCAAATCCAAAGAATGAGCATTCTAGCATATGGACCTTCTATGGGATCTGCCATGGAAGCAGAAACTAAACTCAGTGAGACTGTACGTTGTCCTAGCACAGGTTATGAACTAGAAGAATTTATGCATGGACCTCATCTTGAATTAAATGATAATTATTATATTTTTTTCATAGGAGCTCCTCATCAATTACAGAGTCGATTAATTTTACTTAAAAACACAATACAAAAATATACTGAGCATCTTTTTTATATTGGTATTCCTTATTCTTTACAAAGTTCAAAAGATCTTGTACTTAATCAAGAAATAGATGAGTATATCTATCCTTTAATTGCTACTATTCCTTTTCAATACTTATCTTATCAACTAGCAATTGATAAAGGAATAGATCTAGATAAAAAACTTTATATGGAATTTGATCAAGAATTAAAAAGAAAAATATAAAAACAGGAAAATAAAATGTTAGAATTTAATGAATTATTATATAAAGAAAACATACAAAAAGTATGGGCTACTCATACAGAAGTAGAAAAAATAGCAGACACATTATCTTCACAAAAATTTGAAAATATTTTTTTTATTGCTATCGGAGGTTCTCAAGCAACTATTGCTGGAATTCAAGAAATGTTAAAAACAAGAACTACTATTCCTACTTATGTAGAATCTGCTAGTGAGGTGGTAATTAATTCTCATAAATTACTTACAAAAAAATCTTTAGTAATAACTATTTCTAAATCTGGTGATACAAAAGAAATTATTTGTGCTGTTGAATATCTAAAAAAACGAGAGATTAAAACAGTTGCTATTGTCTGTAACCCTTCATCTCCATTAGCTAAATTAACAGATCACGTTATTGTAAATCCAATGTTAAAAGGTGCCGAAGCAATGTATCTTATTTTATTATTTTTAACATTACGATTATTGCACAATAATAAAGAATTTGATCAATATGAAAAATTTATTATTCAAACTAAAATTTTACCAGATAATTTCACTAAAGCCAAAACAAAATTTGATCCAATTGCATTAGATTTCACTAATAAATATAAAGATACTTCCTATCAATTATGGATAGGAAGTGGAAATTGTTGGTACGAAGTATATTCTTTTGCAATGTGTATTTTAGAAGAAATGCAGTGGATGGTTACAAAATCTGTAACATCTTCAGAGTTTTTTCATGGAACCCTCGAAATAGTTGAACAAAATACATGTGTTATTTTAGTGAAAGGATTGGATAAAACACGAATATTAGACACAAGAGTAGAACAATTTGTTCCTAAAATTTCAAATAATTTTACTGTAATAGATCTTGAAGATTATATATTTGATGGAATTGACAGGGAACTTTATAATTTATTAGCTCCAGCTTTAATGTCTTGTATTTGTACTGAAAGACTTGCAAGTTATTTATCTAGAGAACGTAATCATTCTTTGGATTTGAGACGTTATTATCGTCAATTAGACTATTAGTAGTCTATCATTTTTATTGGTACAGTGTAGACAGAGGCATTTAGCTATAGCTATTATGAAAATGTCTATAGTATCTGTATATTACCATAATAGACTATATCTTTGTGAAATTGGTATTAGCTCTCGTGTTTCTTATTCAGAACATGAGAGCTTTTTTTATTCTGATATATACATCACAAAACACTACTCTTAGATAGAAAAAAGAATATAACAAGACTGTATAAAAATAATGTAGCTAAAAACTATATAAAACACCATAAAAATTGACCTTTTTTTAGATAAATTAATACTAAGATCGTAAGAAATAAAATTAAAATTGATTTGTTTGTAATATCTCCACTAGAGGTGAAATAATAAACTATAAGTTTTCTTATTTCATTTCATATTATATATTTATATTTATTTTAATAATAAAACATATTACTATTGACTTTTTCAACTACCATGGTACAATGGTAGTATAATAATTTTTAAGGTGAACAAATGAGTAATCCAAATTTAGGTCAAAAAACGTACCGTATGATTAAAGAACAAATTATTGATCTTACATTAAAACCAGGTGATAAAATTAGCGAAA
This sequence comes from uncultured Brevinema sp., assembly GCA_947036575.1. Classification (GTDB taxonomy): domain Bacteria; phylum Spirochaetota; class Brevinematia; order Brevinematales; family Brevinemataceae; genus Brevinema_A. Next base: position 6,537 of record CAMQSH010000026.1, read on the forward strand.
CAGAAATTTCTAAACGCTTTGATATTAGCCGTACACCAGCGAGAGAAGCTTTGGTAAGATTAGCAGAAGAAAAGCTTGTTGAATCTATCCCATATAAGGGGACTTTTATTTCTAAGCTCAGCTTTAAAAACATCACGGATGCACTATTTATTCGTCAAACCTTAGAGTGTAAAATTATTCGAGAATTAATAAGTAAAATAACAGAAATAAATCTAGATGTGTGTTATCAAAATCTTGATAAACAAAAAAAAGCAATGGAAGAGAAAAATCTAAAAGATTTTTTTACTTTAGATGAGCAGTTTCATCGTTTGTTTTATACGTTATCAGGACATGAAAGAGTCTATGATGCTGTTCAAGATATTTTTGTTCATTATAATCGTGTACGGTATTTAACGATTCATTTACCAAAACATGAAAATATATATCAAGAACATTTGAATATTTTAGTTGCTTTAAAAGAAGGAGACGAGAATAAAGCCTTATCTTGCCTGCATATTCATTTAAACAACACCCCATTTGAAAAAGAAAAATTATTAAACGATTTTCACAATTTTTTTATTGACTGAAAATCTATAGGAGGATACTATGAAAAAAATAGTAACATTGTTAGCGTTAATTGTTATACTTTCAGCTTGTGGAGAAAATTCTGACAAAAAAATTGTCTGGAAATTAGGACATGTAGCAAATGAAGATCATATTTGGAGTAAAGTGTCTGCTAAATTTGCAGAAGAAGTCGCTATTCGTTCAGATGGTAAAATGGAAATCAAACTATTTCCAAATAGTTTAGAAGGGAATGAGGTTGATAATATCAATGGAATCAGAGCTGGTGTTTCACAAATGACTTTATCTGGAGAGACATTACAAAACTGGGCACCAAAAGCTGCCCTTATGGCTGTTCCTTATGCTTTCCGTGATAGAGAACATGTGAAAACAGCAGTTGAAGGTGAAATTGGTGTAGAGATTTCTCAAGATATTGAAGATAAAGCTGGGCTAATCCCATTATTTTATATTCTTCGTTTACCTAGACAACTTACTTCAAATCGTCCTATCACTAAACCTAGTGACTTAAATAATATTCTTTTACGTGTCCCTGCAGTCCCTTTATTTGTCAAAACTTGGGAAGCATTGGGAGCAAAGCCAACACCAATGGCATTTAATGAATTATTTACTAGCTTACAACAAGGTACTGTTGAAGGTCAAGAAAATCCTGTTGATCTTATTCACAGTGGTGGATTATATGAAGTTCAAAAATATGTGAATAAAACAGATCATGTATACCAATGGATTTATGGTTTGGTAGGTGTAAAACAATTTAATGCATTAACACCAGAACTACAACAGGCTGTTAGAGAATCTGCAACGGTTGCACAAAAATACGGATTAAAATTAATTGAAGAAGTCGAATCATATTATATTACTGATTTGAAAGCTAAAGGGATGCAGTTTGTTGATGTTGATAAAGAAGCATTTATGAAAATGGCAAAACCTGCCATAGAAAACAATCTTTCTGAAGAACAAAAAGCTCTTTATCAAAAAATTCAAAATATCTAGGAGTAATCTTATGCAGTTAATTTTACAAAAAATTAGCGATAAAACAGCAAAAATTTTATTAATTTGTGCTTTATTAAGCTTTGTTGGTCTTGTAGGTGTTGTAATTTTACAAGTTATTACTCGTTTATTTTTACCTATTACAATCTCATGGACAGAAGAAGTTTCTCGCTATTTATTTTTATATTGTATCGCATTTGCTGCACCTGTAGCTTTGAAAAAAAGAGAGTTGGTTTTTGTAGATTTACTAATAATGCGTCTTTCATTAAGAATACAAAATATATTATTACTGCTGTCTGATACAATGATTTTTATATTAAGTCTTTGTATAACAGTAGTTGCAATTACCTATACCCAATTGGGTATAGGTCAACTTTCTCCAGCTCTTCAAATTCCTATGTGGATTCCCCATTTTTCAATGTTTATTCTTTCATTTTTTCTTACATTTTTTGGTGGAATTTTATTAATCGGGCAAATAGATACTATGTTGCCTAAACAAAATAAGGGGTAATTATGTCATTAGTTTTATTTATATCTTTTCTAACCTTGTTAGCCTTGGGTATCCCTGTAGCATTTTCCTTAGGTTTAGCATGTTTGATCTTTTTTCTAGCTGAAGGTATTCCTTTAGTGGCCTTTGCCCAAAAGATGTATAGTGGCTTAGATTCTTTTACCTTATTATGTATTCCTGGTTTTATTCTAGCAGGTAATCTTATGAATGGTGGAGGCTTAACTGCTAAAATTATTGGATTTGCTAAATCATTAGTAGGTCATGTCAAAGGTGGGTTAGGAATGTCTAATATTGTTTCTTCCATGGTTTTTGCAGGTATTTCTGGAACAGCATTAGCTGATGTTGCAAGTATTGGAGCAATCATGATTCCCACAATGAAAAAAGAAGGATACGAACCACACACAGCAGTTGCTATTTCTGTATCTTCTTCATTAGTTGGTCCCATTATTCCACCTAGTGTTCCTATGATTATTGTAGGTACTTTAACTGGGTTGTCAGTAGGCAAACTATTTGTAGCAGGTGTTATTCCAGGTCTTTTATTAGGACTAGGAATGATGGTAATTGTTTATTTTATTGCTCAAAAAAATAACTATCCAACTTGTGAAAAATCTACTTTTAGACAAAAAGCTAGAGCTTTATGGGATGGTAGTTGGGCATTAATGATGGTATTTATTATTTTATTTGGTATTTTAGGTGGATTATTCACTCCAACAGAAGCCTCTATTATTTCTGTTATCTATGCAACATTAGTTGGATTTTTTATTTATAAAGAATTAACAGTACCTCGTTGTTTCGAAATAATGATTGACTCTATTAAAACAACTGCAGGAATAATGTTATTAGTAGGATTTGCAAATGTGTTTGCATGGATTTTAGCTTCTCAACAAATTCCTCAACAAATTGCTGAAGCTCTCCTAGGCATTACAACAAACAAATTTATTATTTTAATATTAGTAAATATTGTATTACTTATTGCTGGTATGTTTTTAGAAACTATCTCGGCATTATTAATCCTTGTACCTGTTTTACTAAAAGTTGTTGTTGCTGTGGATGTCGATCCTTTACAATTTGGAATTATAGCTGTACTAAATCTTGTGATTGGATTAACAACACCACCTGTGGGAGTTTGTTTATTTGTAGGCTCATCTATTGGCGAAATTCCCCTGAGTGAATCTTTAAAAGGTATGGCTCCATTTTTTTTATGGATGATTATCGTGTTATTACTAACAACTTATGTACCAGCAATAACAACATGGCTCCCATCACTTTTAAATTAAGGAAAAATTATGAAAACTATGAAAGCTATTACAGTTATAGAATCCCATAAACTTGAAATAAGAGATATTCCAGTACCTACAATTTCAAATGATGACGTTTTAGTCAAAATTAAATCAACTGGTATTTGTGGTTCAGATATGCATGTATATCACGGCACATCACCTGTTGCTACTTATCCTCGTGTTATCGGACATGAAGCTTCTGGTGAGATTGTAGAGATTGGTAAAAATGTTACTACTCTCAAAATTGGAGATCACGTAACCTTAGAACCTCTCCGACATTGTGGACATTGTTATAATTGTTCTCAAGAACGTCCAAATGCATGTATTGCCATGAAAGCTTGTGGAGCTCATATTGATGGATATTTCCAAGAGTATGTATCTATTCCTGCTCAACATACCTACAAAATATCTTCAGATATTCCTTGGGATATAGTATCTATGGTAGAACCTTATACTATTGCAGCCCAAGTTTGTTATCGTACCAAAATCAAAAAAAATGATACTGCTTTGATTATTGGAGCAGGACCTATAGGATTATTTATTTTAGATATGTTTCATTCTATGCAAGCAAGGTGTGCTATTGTCGATATTGTAGATTCTCGTTTAGCATTGGCAAAAGAATTAGGAGCTGAGATTACAATTAATCCTCTTAATGAAAATATAGAAGATAAAATTAAAGAATGGACTAATGGTTTAGGGGTTAATGTATCTGCAGATGCAGCTTGTCTTCCTAAAACATTTGAACAAGCTGTTTCTTTAACAGGCAGTGGAGGTCGTGTTGCTTGTTTAGGTTTTACACAAGAACCATCACAAATACCTCAATTTCAAATTACAGCTCGTGAGTTAGATATTGTAGGGTGCAGACATCAAACATATCGTTTTGAGCCTGTGATAGAAATGTTTGAAAAAGGATTGTTAAATCCAAAAAAATTATTAACTCATAAATTTCCTTACAAACAAGTTCAAGAAGCCTTTACATTATTAGAGACAGATCCTATATCAACTTGTAAAGTTATTTTAGAATGGGATAATAATTAATTAATAAAAATATATTATAAAATATAGAGGTTTATTATGAAAAAAATACAAGTACTATTAATATTATTTATTATGTTTGGTGTATCTTGTGGAAAAAAGGATGCTCAAAATAAGTCATTTATTCTTAAAATAGGAACTGTTGTAACAGAACAAGATCCCATGGTAGATGGACTTAAAGAATTACAAAAAAATATAGAACAAAGAACTGAGGGCAAATTAAAAATAGAATTATATCCTAGTTCTGCGCTGGGCTCAGATGAAGATCTTCTGGAACAAGCTATCGTAGGAGCTAATGTAGGTATCTTAACAGATGGGGGACGTTATAGTTATTACGAGCCCTTATTTGGTATTTTTGCAGGACCTTATTTATTAGACACATACGAAGATATCCAAAAACTATCAACATCAAAATCTTTACAAGATGTTTCTCAAAAACTAGAAGAAAAAGGTATTAAAATACTTGCTTTTAATTATTTTCAGGGCACACGACATCTTTTCACACAGAAAAAAATTACAAATTCACAAGATTTAAAAGGTCTGAGAATAAGAGTTCCTAGTGCTCCTATTATGATAAAAAGTTTACAAGCAATGGGGGCCAATCCAACAGTACTACCATGGTCAGAAGTATACCCTGGATTACAACAAAAAGTAATCGATGGAGCTGAAGCTCAAGTATCAGCTGCTGTTGGGGCACACTTATACGAAACATCTTCTTATGTAACAAAAACAGGACATTTCCAATTATTAACAGGATTATCTGTTTCTAAAAAATGGTTTGATAAATTACCAGAAGATTTGAAAACAATCTTATTAGAAGAAGCTGTTAAAGCTGGAGAATATGCATCTAGTTTGATTGTTACTAAAGAAAAAGAATATGAACAAATATTACGTGATGAAGGAATGACTATCAACACTATAGATCAAACAGAATTCAAAAATCTTACAGATAAAATATATGATGAGTTTGAAGGATATAGAGAATTAAAAGATCAAGTACAAGCAGAACTACAAACTATATAAAAGAGGATATTGATGTTCACAGAAATTAAAAAAAATATAGCAGGATTTCTTTTACTTTGTATAGTAATTTTAGTGTTTGTTGCAGCTATATTAAGATGGATTGGGATCTCAGTCGCTTGGTCTATAGATATTGCACAACTACTATTCGTATGGGTTAGTTTTTTAGGTGCTGATATAGCATTAGGCGAACACAAACATATTGGTGTAGATATTATTACAAAAAAATTATCGCCTAGGTTAGGACAAATAATATTACTAATTAATTATATAATAATGATTGTGTTTTTAACCATTATTATTTACTATGGTACGGTATTAAGTATAAATAATTACAGTAGAAGTTATAATACCATTCCTATTAGTTATTCATTAGCAACATTTAGTGCTCCTTTTGGATCTTTATTGATGTTAATGACTATCATAAAAAATATCAGAGAAATATTTTTTAACAAAGGGGAGATATAATTATGGGAATTGTTGTTTTATTATTTTTTCTTTTTTTATTCATAAATTTACCTCTTGCTTTTACTATTGGAGTCTCTAGTATTATTTTTTTCTTTACCTCTGAAATACCTGTGGAAATAGCTATTCAAAGAATGGTAAGTAGCACACAGTCTTTTCCTCTTCTTGCCGTACCATTTTTTGTATTAGCTGGAAATTTAATGAATGAAACAGGAATTACAAGTAGATTAATCAAATTTGCTACTATTTTAACAGGTCATCTCAGTGGTGGCTTGGCTCATGTTAGTGTTATTTTGAGTGCCTTGATGGGAGGAATTTCTGGATCAGCCACAGCAGATGCTGCAATGGAAGCTAGAATTCTTGGACCAGATATGGTTGATAAAGGATATTCTAAAGGTTATATTGCTGCAACAGTAGGGCTTAGTTCTTTAATTACAGCAACTATACCTCCTAGTATAGGGCTTATTCTTTATGGTTTTGTTGGTGAAGTATCTATAGGCAAATTATTTCTTGCGGGAATAATCCCAGGGATATTAATGACTTTCGCTTTAATGGGTACAGTTTTTGTCACTGCAAAGAAAAAAGGATATGGTGTTGAAAGAGAAACACCTCCTACAGCTTTAGAAGTATGGGAAGGAGTTAAAGAAAATATATATGCTTTAATTTTTCCATTAATTCTAATTATAGGAATAAGATTTGGTATATTTACTGCTTCAGAGGCTGGTGCTTTTGCTGTTGTATATGCTTATTTGATAGGACAATTTGTTTACAAAGAACTAACTTTTGAGAAACTTTGTAAAGTTTTAAAGCAATCTGTATCTGATATTGGAATTATAATGTTTATTATTATTTGTTCTTCTATTTTAGGATATGTAATTGTTTCTGAAAGAGTACCTCAATTTATGGCAAGTTTTATAGTTGGTTTATCCGATAATCCTACTATTCTATTGTTTATTATTTTAGGATTTTTATTTATTGTTGGTATGTTCATGGAATCTACCGTAAATGTATTATTACTAACTCCTATTTTTCTGCCTATTATGAATCAAATAGGTGTAGATCCTGTACATTTTGGAATATTAATGATGACTATTGTAACAATGGGTGGAATGACTCCTCCTGTTGGGGTAATTATGTATACAGTCTGTTCTATTTTAGATTGTCCCACAGAAGAATATGTAGCAGAATCAATACCTTTTGTGGTTACTATTATTGCATTAATAGTAATCTTAGCTTTATTCCCTCAAATAGTATTATTTATTCCAAATTTAGTTTTTAATTCTTAATAAAAAGGATGTTTTATGAAAATGGCATTTCGTTGGTTTGGAGAGAATAATGACAGTGTGACCTTAGATCAAATTCGTCAAATTCCCCAAACATCTAATATAGTCTGGTCTTTACATGATAAAGTCGCTGGAGATACTTGGTCTGAAGCAGAAATTACAAAAGAAGCAAATTTTATCAAAGCTCAAGGTTTTGAAATTGATGTGGTAGAAAGTGTAAATATTCATGAAGATATTAAACTTGGTAAAGTTTCTCGAGATAAATATATTGAAATTTATCAAGATACGATCCGTAAATTATCAAAAGTTGGGGTAAAGGTAATTTGTTACAATTTTATGCCTGTTTTTGATTGGATGAGAAGTGATCTAGCTATGCCATTAAAAGATGGTTCTACCGTATTAGCTTACGATGCGGATATCGTAGAGGCACGATCTTTTGAACAAACACTCAAAGATTTTTCTGACGGTGCTTTAGGATATACTTTACCAGGATGGGAACCAGAAAGACTAGCTTTATTAGCAGAGACTCTTAAAGCTTATCAGAGTATAACAGAAGATCAATTATGGAAGAATTTAGAATATTTTTTAAAAGCTATTATTCCTGTAGCAAGAGAATATGGAATAAAGATGGCTATTCATCCAGATGATCCTCCTTGGTCTATTTTTAATTTACCAAGAATTGTTAATAGAGTAGAACATCTACGTAAAATATTATCATTGGTTGATGATCCCCATAATGGACTTACATTTTGTACTGGTTCTCTCGGATCTACTAGTGAAAACGATCTCCCTGCTATGCTAACAGAATTTATTGATAGAACACCTTTTATGCATATTCGTAATGTAAAAAGAGAAGACAGACTATTTTATGAAACTTCTCATAGAACACAAGACGGATCTGTCAATATTACCAAAATCATAGAAGTACTCCATGCTCATAATTATCAAGGCTATGTTCGCCCCGATCATGGCAGAATGCTTTGGAATGAAGCTGCTCGACCTGGCTATGGTTTGTATGATAGAGCTTTAGGGATTATGTATCTCTGGGGCTTATGGGACGCGTTTCAACAAAAATCTAAATAGAGGATGAAATAATGAAGTTAAATTTAGAAAATTTAAAAAAAGCATCTGTTTGGAAAGAAAAAGGATATATAATTCCTCAATTTGATATTCAAGCAGTTTCAGAAAATACGAAAAAAAATCCAACATGGATACATTTTGGAGCAGGGAATTTGTTCAAAGCATTTCCTGCACTAGTATACCAACAACTCCTCAATCAAGGTACTGTTGATACGGGGATTATTGTTTGTGAAACATTTGATACAGAAATTATTGATAAAAGCTTTACCCCTTATGACAATCTAAGTATAGCTATTACTCTTAAAAGTTCTGGGGCAATCGATAAAGAAATATTAGGAAGCATCGTCGAAACTGTTGTTCCGAAACAAATGATACGCTTACAAAAAATTTTTTCTACTCCTTCTTTACAGATTGTGAGTTTAACAATAACCGAAAAAGGATATTCCTTAAAAGATAGTTCTGGTACTTATATTACTAGTGTTCAAAAAGATTTGGATCAATTTAGTAATGAGCCTACTAGTCTTATAGGATTGCTTACATATTTACTATATCAACGTTTTTTAAAAGGTGCAAACCCTATTGCAATGGTTAGTCTTGATAATTGTAGTCATAACGGAACATTATTATCTCAAGCTATACTTGAAATTGCTGAATATTGGGTAAATTCTAAAGCTATTGATAAAGAATTTCTTACTTATTTATCTGATAACTCCAAAGTGTCTTTTACTTGGAGTATGATCGATAAAATCACGCCTAGACCAGATGAAAAAGTCAAACAAATGTTAGAAAACGATGGTATAGAGGGAATCGAAATTACCCAAACAAGTAAACATACTTTTGTCTCTCCTTTTGTTAATGCAGAAGAAGCTCAGTATCTGGCTATAGAAGATAATTTTCCCAATGGTCGTCCTCCTTTAGAAAAAGTAGGAATATTATTTGGTGATAGAGATACGATCGATCAGATTGAAAAAATGAAAGTATGTACTTGTCTTAATCCTCTGCATACTATTCTTGCTATTTATGGATGTTTATTAGGTTATACTTCTATTTCTAAAGAAATGGAAGATGAAAACCTCGTAACACTTGTGAAAAAAGTAGGTTACAGTGAAGGATTACCTGTTGTTGTTGATCCTAAAATTATTGATCCTAAAAAATTTATTGATGAAGT
>CAMQSH010000027.1 GCA_947036575.1 uncultured Brevinema sp.
ATTTTTATTACTTCTGTAAATATCCAGATTGTATGAGTTTTGCCATTTCTACTAAGTCATCATAATACATTTCAAAAAAGTTAAAATAGGCATCACAAAATTTATTAACATTAGAATCAGGATTTCGTTGTCGTTTGCATCCGCCGGCTCTACAAATATTTAAATAAGAACACATCTTACATCGTTCAGGTATTCCTACAGAATCTTGTACAAAATCACTTCCTATAGGAGATTTAAAAATTTCAAAAAAACTAAAATCCAAAATATTACCTAATTTGTATTGATCTAACACATAAAAATCACAAGGATATATAGAACCATCCGATTCCACAACAGGATTCACACTACAACGTCCCATCATATCACAAGATTCTGGATTCCTACCTAATAAAACACCTAAAATATTATCAAAATATCTAATACTTGTATATTCTTTACTCATAAAATCGTTTTTATATAATTCAAATGTCTTTTTTAGAAAAATTTCGTAGAGATCTGAACTAAGATGATAAGTAATATCTATTGGTGCATTGATATTATCTAGACAGGGAATAAATTGCAGAAATTTAAATCCCATTTTTTTGAAAAATACGTATACTTCTTCAATATGATTGACGGTATGTTTGGTAACAACAGTTAAAACGTTAAATTCTACCTTTCCCTGTTGAAGATATTCTAATCCTCTAATCACTTCTTTATAAGACCCTTTTTGACTCCAATCTTCTCTAAAATAATCATGTACAAATTCTGGTCCATCTAAAGATAATCCAATCAAATAGTTATACTTTTTAAATAAGCTTATCCATTCCTCATTAAGAAAAGTGCCATTTGTCTGTAGTGAAAAACTCACATTAATATTTTTGGTGTTATATTTTTCCACAAAATTATGAAATTTATGAAAATATTTTATCCCAGCAAGTGTAGGTTCTCCCCCTTGAAAGGCAAAATGAATATGAAAACTAGCATACTCAAAAGCTTTTTTAATCAGTATTTCCAGCACTTCATCATTCATAACACCGTGATCTTTAACCATTCTATTAGCGGAAACATCATGATAAAAACAATAGGTACAATTTAAATTACATTTACTAGATGCTGGCTTAATCAATAAGCTTAGTGGTGGCATTATTCTATACTTCCTAAACGTATTAGTGTTACTTTCATATCTCAACCCCTTATTTAATCTTAGAATTATATTCTATCTTTTATCATAGAATAAAAACTAATATTTTTCAATTAAAATAATATGGAAACTTTAGGAGAACTAAACAAAAAATAACTATAGAAATAGAGAAACAAAACAAAGCTATGCTAAAGGCTCTCATAATATCTATACAAAGTGAAATCAAAACAAACTTTCTAAATTATAGAAAGTTTGTTTTTTATCTCGTATATAAATGTGACAGATGGTAAATCCTATTCTAAATATATATCTCAAAATCTATTATACTACCCATCACTATTAAAATAAATATTTTTAATCTTCTTTGTAGAAACGTTGGATAACGATCTGTTTTTCCGTCATAAACTCTATGACATCCTGCCCTTGTCCGTGTAAGATTCCAAAGAAGCTTCGTTTCATACCACCAAATGGGAAATGTGGAACAGGAGCAGGAACACCGATATTAATACCAACATTTCCTCCATGGACTTCATAAGCGAATCTTCGTGCGTAATAGCCACTTTGTGTATATATATTAGCTGCATTTCCATAAGGATTACTTTCTAACAATTCTACCGCTTCTTCGTAGGTATCAGCAGATAAAAGATTCATCACTGGTCCAAAAATTTCTTCATGAACAGTACTGTGTTGGAACATATTTTTAGGAAATTCTATGAGAGTCGTACCCAAGAAATATCCATTTTCAAAACCTTTCAGAACAAAATTTCTTCCATCGAGAATAATATTAGCACCATCTTTTTCAGCTTGATTAATTTTTTCAATAATAGATTGTTTATGTTCTGGAGAAATAACAGCACCGAAGTCTGCATTTTTATCATCTGGAACACCAACTGTTAGATTTTTAACAATAGTTGTCATTCTGGTTTTTACCTCTTCGTATCTAGCCTTATCTCCAACAATTACTAAGTTTTGACCAGCAAGACATCTCTGACCAGCACAGGCGTAAAAAGAATTTACAATATTATCTGCACATTTATCTAAAGGGCTATCAGGCATAATTACAATAAAGTTACAAGCCCCACCTTGACATTGTGCTCTTTTTCCATGTTCTGCAGCTTTGATATAGATAGAATGAGCTACATTAGAAGATCCAACAAAACTTACCCCTCTAACTAGAGGATTTTCGATTAAAGCATCTACAGCATCTTTACTCCCGTTTACTAAATTAAAAACACCCTTAGGAAATCCTGCTTCTTCTACTAATTTAACCATAAATTCAGAAGTTAGAGGTACTTTTTCAGAGGATTTCAAGATAAATGTATTTCCTGTAGCAACAGCATAAGGAGCAAACCAAAATGGAATCATTGATGGGAAATTATATGGTCCAATAGCCATCATAACACCTAGAGGTCTTCGAATAGCATATTCATCAATATCTCTAGCAATATCTTCACTATTGTACCCTTGCATAAGGGTAGGAGTTCCAGCAGCAACTTCGATATTTTCTAAAGCTCTCATCACTTCCCCTTTGGAGTCAGCATAACTTTTACCAAGTTCAAGCATTACCAAACCAACAATATGCTCAAAATTTTTCTCAAATAATTGTTGTAATTTATATAAGTATCTTGACCGCTCTACTGGAGGTGTTTTACGCCATGTTAAAAATGCTTTATGAGCTATATGAACAGATTTGTCTACTTCATTTTTATCAGAAAGAGGAACTTTAGCGATCACTTCACCTGTTGTCGGATTGGTAACATCTAGAAGATCTCCTTTAGGGACGTACCATTCTCCATTAACATAATTTTTTACAATGTGATTTTTTTCTATAATCATTACACTCTCCTTGTGGTGATATTTTATTTTTATTGCTTTTAAGATCTAAGCTTGAGGTATCATAAATTTTCTGATAATTTTAATCAAATCATCATAACCTTCGCTAAACTGTTGTAAAGTACGTAAAGTTGCACCGTAGCGATCAAACTCATCTATAGCTAAACCATCTTCTTGATATGCTTTACGGAATTCTTCAAATTCTAACAATTGCTCTAAAACATAAGAAGGTAAGGGATTACTCATACTATCTTTAATTTCCATATTAGAACTGTTATAATAGACCTGCCATTTGTAAGGAATAGTATGTAAAATATCCCCCCCCATTAGCTCACTAACATGGTATAAGTTACGATAGGCAGCATTTAATATTTTGGATTTATATCCTCTTTTTTGAAATATTTCATAAGCATGTCGAATGACTAAAACACCCGCAAGTTCATAAATTTCAGGACTAAGAATTTTATTTTCTCGAGGAACTACTGTTTTTATCCAATCATCAACTCGTCCACCCATAATAGTGACTACAGGAGTGATCTCTGAATTATCTTTCCCTTCGGCTTCTCTTCTTTTTAAGCCTCTTTCTACAGCTTCAGCAACAGCTACAGCTTGTGCGACAGAAAAGGAAACGGTTGCATTAATGGATACACCAAGGTAAGTAGCCTCTTCAAATGCAGGAACTCCAGCTTTTGTAACAGGTATTTTAACTTGGATATTTTTAGTAAGTGTATTAAAATGAACAGCTTGTGCTACTAATAATTCAGTACTACGATAGAATTTTGTGTTTGTTTGAATAGAAAGCCTTCCAGATCCTTGTTTTGGGTCAAAAATAGGTTCTAATTTTTTAGCACCTAAGATAGCCATATATTCTAAAACCTTCCAAGCTATTTCGTCTTCAGTAGCACTCGTTTCGGTTGCAACTGTGTCTTTAATAAACGCTTCATATCTTTTTAAGTCCTGCTCTAAAACGCTTTTTGCTATTACTGGATTTGTCGTTGCTCCTGTTGCTCCTCGTTCGATAGCATAATCTAGTTCATTTAAATGGCAAGAATCATTCCAATATTTAGTTTTAGTGTTTGTTATCATTTGTTTTAATTTATCCACTGTATCCTCTCCTTTATTATAGCGTTTTTCATGAGATCTAATTCTGTTATAAGCTTTCCCTTAAATTAACTCTTTTAGAATTGTCTAGCTTGTTTAATTTCTTCTTGATGTTTTTTATGATAAGCCTCAACTTCTTTATGTATTGAAACTTCAGGTACACCTACTCTCCACCATGCTTCATAGCCGTCTGTCATTGATTTAACAAATGTCTTTACATCTACTAATGTTGACACAGGACTTTTTAGAGACTCATTAAAAGCATTAAGCAACTCTTCGTCTGTTTTTACAGTCCAAGCTTGACAACCATAACTACGTGCATTCATCGCAAAATCAACAGGAACAAAGTTTCCATCAACACGCCCAGAATTAGTTTTGAATCTAAATTCACACCCATAATCAGGTACACCAAAATTATTTTGGAGATTATGAATACATTGAAAACCATGATTATCAATAAGAATAACATTGATTTTTAAGTTTTCTTGGATACTGGTCAATAATTCACTATGAGACATAATGTAGCCACCATCTCCAATAAAACAATAGACATCCTTTTCTGGAGAAGCGATTTTTACACCTAGGGCAATAGCTACCTCTGCCCCCATACAAGAATACCCATATTCTGCACAATAAGTATTAATTCCTTTAGAACGCCATAAACGCTCTAAATCACTAGGTAAACTACCAGAAGCTGTAATAACAACAGCATCATCTTTGACTTTGGAATTATACATTCCAATGACTTTTGTTTGCCAAATTCCTTCGGAAGAATCCATATTAAATAATCTATCAGATTCTTTTGTCCACTCTTCTTTGTATTGAGTAATTTCTTTAGTATACTGAGTTTTGTAAGAAATAGAAGATAATTTTTCTTGTAATTGAGTGAGAGCTACTTTAATATCAGCACAGAAAGGATGTGCATTCATTTTAATCGCGTCAAAACCGTTAAGATTAATATTAATAAGAGTCGCATCTTTTTTAAAAGCAGATTTTGAAGATGTATGAAAATCGTTCAATCTTGTTCCAAGAGAGATAATACAATCTGCTTCTTTTGCTAATTTATTTGCTGATAATGTTCCTGTAACACCTATATTACCAACATATAAAGGGTGATTCCATAACATAGAACTTTTACCTGCTTGCGTTTCAACGACAGGAATATTAAAAGTTTCTACAAATTTTTGTAATTCTTTGTTTGCTTCTGAATAACGAACTCCACCCCCACAAATAATAAGAGGTTTCTTTTTGTCTTTAAGAAGTTTTGCAATAGTTTCTACTTCTATAGATTCTAAAGGACGTCTAGGAATACGATGTACTCTTTTTGCAAAGAATTCTTCTGGATAATCCCAAGCTTCCGTTTGAACATCTTGAGGAAGAGAAATACACACTGCTCCTGTTTTTGCAGGATCTGTTAGAGTGCACATGGCATTTTGCATAGCTATCATTAACTGTTCTGGACGTAGAATCCTATCAAAATAGCGACAGACAGGTTTAAACGCATCATTAGTAGAAACAGTGTAATCCGCTTCATTTTCAATTTGTTGTAACGCTGGATCTGGTTGTCTTGACGCATAAATATCTCCCGGTAAAAATAATACCGGAATATGATTAACTGTTGCCGTTGCTGCAGCTGTAACCATATTTGCAGCTCCTGGACCTATAGAACTAGCTACTGCCATAATTTGACGTCTATTTTTTTGTTTAGCAAAACCCAAAGCTATTTGACCTTGACCTTGTTCATGTTTTCCTTGATAAAATGTTAGTTTATGATTAGTTGCTTCTAGTGCTTCTCCCAAACCAAGAACACATCCATGTCCAAATATAGCAGCTATTCCATGAACAAATTTAATTTCTTTTCCATCAACATCAATATACTGATTATCTAGATATTTAATTAATGCTTGTGCTACAGTAAGTTTCATCTTATTCTCCCTTACAGATTATATTTTTTGTTAAAAATTTAAAACAACCCCATCACAGATAGTGTGAATATTTACATCTTTTTCACAGTATGTTACTAAAAATTCTAGATAAACACAATCTATACTATTGATCTTTAAATAGGCAATTTATTTGAATTTATTTACCATATCCATGATTCCAGGAATAGTTTTTAATTGATAAGCATGTTGTTTTTCAAAAAATTGAACTAAAGATTTGGAAGTTTTCCCCACTAAAATAGTAAAGTAATACATTTCATAACCAGGAGCCACAACAGAAGGATGGTATCCCTTATCTAATAAAATAGTACTTCCATTTTTTATATGAGCAACAGGGCCAAAATCATCTTCATTCACATATAAAAATTGAGCCCCAAATCCATTGCCAGGATTAAATCTAAAATGATATGCTTCAGGAAAATGTGTTTCAATAATAGTGCCATTTTCATCTATTCGATCCTCATCATGTTTGTGAGGAGGGAAACCTGACCAACCACCAGCACCTACTGTAAATAATTCACTGACAAGGAGTCTCCCTGTTTTATCTTTGTTTTCTTGACCTAAAATATGAAATATTTTTCTATGTGTTTTTGTATCATCACTTCCATACTGAACTTTATCAACATCGTCTTGTAAAATAGCAAATGCTTCTAATTCTTTTTCATAAACTCCACCACCGATAAATATTTCAGTACTGTCCGTTAAACAAGTAATTTTAGCTTCTGTATTGAGAGGAACATAAACACCTTCAGGTTTTCCTTCAAATAACGATTTTCGATTCCCTATGGAAGAAAAAATCTTTCCTTTAACTTCTATGTCTACAGATCCATGAACAATAACACAAACCGTTTCATAACCAAAAGCATGGTGAATAAAAGTTTCCCCTTTTTTAAGACGAACATTATTAAAGTATATTTCTGGAGTACAAGAGTGATTGTTAACAATAGCTTTATTCTTATTGTTGTATGGTAAAATATGCTCAGGCATAAAAACCTCCTAATACGATGATATATTTTATTTAGACTATTAATATTTTTGATAAAATTTTCTAATTACTTTGTCATAGGATTTACTTCTAAGTAACTTATATGCTAGGAAATCACTAACATATCTATTAATAATCACAATGTTTTTTGGATACTATTCCTTACAATACAAGCACATAATTTTACTACTGAGTATCTTATTGTGTTTATTATAAATTATCTCTAAATATTAATTAAATTAATTTATTACTATTCATAATAGAATATTTTACAAAATTTTCAATAACTTTTTGATTATTTTTCCATTTTAATATAATTACATACAAAACAATTGTTTATACATATAAATAACCACTCATTAAAATTAATACCTAAAAATTATATTTGTATTTAATTATTTGAAAAGTAAATACAATTTAACACTATTAAACAATATTACAAACAAAGTGAAAAAATCAAATTTATTTTCCATTTTATTTTATTTTATAAGTATATAGTAATTTAGGATTCTTTTAATCTAGTGTTGACATATATATAAAACTATTCTATAATTTTTAAATGCTTTATTTTGGAGAGTATAAGTCATGACAATCAGAGAAATTGCTAATATTACCAACATTCCTTTTTCAACAGTATACAGAGCTTTAAAAAATCCTAGTAGTGCCAAACCTGAAGTATTAAAAAAAATCAACGAATTTACTTCTTCAGAACCAAATATTTTCACTCTTAAGCAAGTCTATATTGTTATTCCTTATATAAATGAATTTTACACCCATTTTTTACTTCATCTTACTACTTTATTATCAAAAAAAGGAATCATCGTAAATTCCTTTATTTATCATGAAAATAAAGAATTAGAGAATGAGTTTATAATGTCTCTACCTCTATCCTCTCGTATTGGATTGATATGGATCCCAACAGGGAATAAGAAGGATTATCCTTTTTTATCACGTAAAAAAAATAAAGTGCCTCTCGTATCTCTATTGAGAAAAATTACCAATCATTCTATGGATGTACAAATATTACAAGATAACAAGCAAGCTTTAGACATTTCTTTAAAGTATTTAATTTCTGAAGGGAAAAAAAATATCTTAATGATAAACGGATACACTACATTGACTACAGCACAGTTAAGAAATGAGTATTTCACACAATTACTAGAACTATATCCTCATATTACAGGAATGACGATAGAAGCAGATTATCAAGATTGGAAAAGCTCTTATAGGATATTAACAGAAACACCTATTGATCTATCAAAATATGATGCGATCATTACTACTAGTGAAAACTTATGTTATGGTACTCTCAAAGCCTTAAATACTCAGCAAATAAACAAAGATAATATCCCTATTATTTGTTTTGATTATACCGTAGGACTTGAATCTTTAGGGGTTTCTATGATTTATTTCTCTCCAGAGCAATTTGCAGAAAAAGCCTTTGAGATGCTTTTTGAAAAAGTGAGAAATCCATCTTATCGTGTTCAATATATTATAGCTCCTATCGTATTGTACAATAAATAATTATCAAATTATTGAAATAACATATATTCAACAATAACTCTTTTAGCTTTTTATTTATATTATACATAGCCTCTCTAAAGATCTAATAAAAATAAACTAAAGAGTTTTAGTTTATTTTTATAATTTGAATATATTTCTATATTTTTATATTGCTCTAGGATTCGTGCCTATTTGGTCTAATATATTAAACCATGTCAATTCTTTTCCTTTTTGAAGAGAATTATAAATAGGATTCATAAACACTTTAATTTCGTTTTGTTTCGTTCGCCCCTCTAATCGTACAAAATCACCTTTTTCAAGATTTGTCTCAAAAATAAATTCCATTCCTTCTTTAGAAGAAATAATAGAACCATTTTTTATAAGATTCCAATGTAGAGAAATATCAGAAGAAACATGCCATTGCACATCTCCTAAAACTTCTGTTCCTGGTTGAATTTCTTTATTTTGATGAACTATCTTTAAAGAGAAGTCAACATTACTTGTTAGATAAGTGTGCCCATTTTTTATTCCTTGAAGTAGAGCTACTGGAGCGTTATTATCAGCAAAAACATGAATTGTAGGATTTCCTGGGCGAACTACTCCTTTTACAATAGTTCTATGAGCATCACTGCCACCTACACCAAAAATCTTATAACCATGAGACCAAAGTAAATCAAAAGCTTGAAGAGCATAATTATTTTTTGTGATTTCTGTTTCAGAACTTGGAGAGTTAATAACCTCTATGAGCTGAATATTTTTTAAATTAAAATTTCGAGCAGAGGGACACATAGAACAAAAAGGATGATTAATAGAGATGAGCAAATCATTTTTTGCTCTATACTTAAGTAAATGCTGTAGAGCTTCTGTTAGATTTTTTGAATTTTCATAAAGAGAGATAGCTGGTAGATCTTCTGAAATACCATAGATATTAAAATGTCCAAAATCATCAGGGGTGTATTCATATGCAGGAATTAAAGGCATTGACGTGTTAAAAGGCGTCCATACATTATGATCTGTAGGTGCCAAAAACTCAAGCCCTCTAAGCCTTGAAATATCTAATAAATCTTGTTCGGTCATACGGCCATCAGAAAAATTAGTATGAAGATGAATATCTCCTGAATAATATTTTTGTGTAGAATTAGTAAATTTATGAATATCTGTAGAAGCTGATCGAATAGAATAATAATCCTTGTACTCTGATAATTTTTCTATAGATACTTGATCAATCTCTAAAGAATAATCCTTTGTATACTTTGATGGAACTGGGCAAGTACGAATTAGTTTAATTGTCCATTCTCCTGGAGTAATATTTTCGCATAATTTAAAATTTTGTAACCTTGTTTTTAAAGTAGTAACAAAAAAACAAACACCTTCAGGATTAATAAAATTCACTGTAATATGCTCAAAAGGAGCTTTTAGAATTTCTAATGTTAAAAAATGTCCTTTCTCAACAACTATCTTATGATCAAAAAAATCAAAAGTGTTAGTATCTGTAAATAAACCATTTGCTTTCATATGAACTACTCCTTAGTGATTATTTAAAATTAAATTAATAGCCTAAAAGTCCTCTAACATCTACAGATATTTCAGCGACTTTTGGTCCATAAATTATTTGTATACCTTTATCTTTACGTATAGTACCACTTGCTTTAAGTTCTTTTTTCCAGATGGAATCTACAACAACAAGAGCAGGGTCTTTTACAATAACCCTTAATCTTGAGATACAGTTATCAAGTTCAGTAATATTATCTTCACCACCTAATCCAGCTATAATACGATGAGCAAGGGTATCACCTTCTTTAACATCTTTTAAATATTCTTCATACTCTTTTTTTGTATTCAATCGAATTTCATTTTCATCGTCACGACCTGGAGTCATAAGATTAAATTTCAAAATGAAAAAACGGTAAAGAAAATAACTTATAACAAAAAAAGCTGGTAAAAGAAATAAATAAGGAACTAAGTAGAGTTTCTCTGGACGAAATAAGAAAGGTAAGAGATCTTTAATATTTCCCTGAAAAACAGAAACTTGGAAAAATTCAGCAAGAACACCTGCAACACCAACCATAGGAGCATGAATTACAAAATACAACCATGGAGCTACAAATAAAAAGGTGAAAAGCATTGGTTCTGTAATCCCAAAGAATACTGTAGCAATAATAGCTGGAATAAGAATGGCAGCTACTGCCTTTTTGTTTTCAGGTTTAGCTGTATGATACATAGCTAAGGCTATACCTGGATAAATTGCCGCATTGATAATCCAAGCATGACCCATAAAGGCTCGAACAAGTAACTTTTCTGTACTTGGGGAAGCTAATTGTGCAAGCTGAATAGCTGAGTTTCCTACAACAAGCTGACCATCAATTACCATAGATCCACCAAGTTCTGTCCATCTCATAGGAACGCTAAGAAGAGGGTGTAAACCAAAAGGTATTAAGGACTCTACAACATAGGAATAAATAAAGGTTCCAAATAAACCAGAGCTATAAATTAATGCTGCTAAATCACCAAGTCCATTTCCAATAGCAGGCCACGCTACATAGAAAAAACCTCCTGCTAAAGCTCCACCAAAAAGAGATAACACAGGCACAGAACGAGTTCCTGCAAAAAATGCCATCGCTAAAGGTAATTTAATATTATAAAAACGACGATGAATCGTGCTTACTATTATCCCTATTAAAATACCACCGAAAATCCCTGTTCTATAGGTAAAATATCCCAACTCTGTCGTATAGAGAGAGCTAAGTTTAGCTGCTTCAATACGGCTAAATCCTTGACCAACGAAAGCGTCGATCGTTGTTGTTTCTGCAGTTAAACCATTGATATTAAGTAAAGTGTTAATAGTAATTTGCATCGTAAGATAAGCAACTACAGCAGAGAATCCTGCCCACCCTTGTTCTCTTTGAGATAAAGAGAAAGCTACTCCTACAGCATAAAGAATAGAAAGATTAGAAAATATAACTTGTCCTAAAGATTTAATAATAGCAAAGATTGCATAGAATATAGAATCTCTATACGTTCCCCACTCAAAGCCAAGTGAAGATACAGTTAGTTCGGAAGTCATCGCACCTCCAAGTCCTAAAAGTAATCCTCCTATAGCAATAAGAGAGAGAGAAACCAACATTGCTTTACCAAATTGTTGAAATTTTTCACGCATGATTTTCTCCTAAAAAATTATTTAAAATTAAATTAATAGCCTAAAAGTCCTCTAACATCTACAGATATAGAAACTACTTTTGGCCCAAAAATAACTTGAACAGCATTGCCTTGACGAACAACACCCATAGCACCTACTCCTTTCCATAAAGGATCTTCAGCAACTTTTAAAGGGTCTTTAACAATGATACGAAGTCGGGAACTACAATTATCTAATTCACTAATATTTTCAACACCACCAAGATGGGTAATGATTTGATGAGCAAGCTCTTGATCTGGATTAGTATTATTATTTTTTTTGTTTTCATATTCTTCTTTTGAATAAAGTTTAACTTCCGTTCCTTCTTCGCCTCTACCTGGTGTAGGGAGATCGTTTTTGAGAATAAGATATCTGAATAAAAAATAAAAGAGAGCAAAGAAAAGTGGTAAAATCCAAATATATGGGAAAAGATTAAGTTTTTCAGGTCTAAATAAGAAAGGAATAAGATCTTTGATATTTCCTTGATAAACAGATACTTGAGCAAATTCTGATATTACTGCTGCAAGCCCAACTAGAGGAGCATATACTCCAAAATAAAGCCAAGGTGCAATAAATAAGAATGTAAACAAAATAGGTTCTGTGATTCCAAATACAGCTGTTGCAACGACAGTTGGTATTAATAAAGCAGCAACATACTGTTTGTTTTCGGGCTTAGAAGTCATATACATCGCTAATGCGATACCAGGATAAATAGCATAATTAACAACAGAATATTGAGATTGGAATGCTCTAACTAATAATTTATCTGTATCTGGTGAAGCCAATTGAGCAAAGAGGATATTAGAATTTCCAACGACAACTTTCCCATCGACAAGTATAGATCCACCTAATTCTGTCCAATACATTGGGACTTCTAGAAGAGGATGCAGTCCGAAAGGTACGAGGATTTCGATTAAAGTACTATAAACAAATGTTCCAAAGAGTCCTGTTTGGTGAACAAAAGAAGAGACAGAACCAAGCATAAAACCTAAAGCAGGCCATACAGTATAAAAGAATACCCCTATTAAAGAACCTGCAATAAGAGAAATAACAGGGACAGATCTTGTTCCTGCAAAAAATGCTAATGCAAGAGGAAGTTTGATGTTATATAATCTATTGTGGATAAAACTCACAGTAACACCTGTTAAGATTCCTCCAAATATTCCCACACGATAGGTAAAATATCCT
This sequence comes from uncultured Brevinema sp., assembly GCA_947036575.1. Classification (GTDB taxonomy): domain Bacteria; phylum Spirochaetota; class Brevinematia; order Brevinematales; family Brevinemataceae; genus Brevinema_A. The sequence continues at coordinate 12,852 of CAMQSH010000027.1, forward strand.
AACTCTACAGTATAAAGAGCACTCATTTTTGCTGCTTCTATACCTGTAATCCCTTGAGACATAAAGTATTCTACTGTTGTATTATCAGGAGTTAAGCCATTGAGAGTAAATAAAGTATTAATAGAAGCATGCATTGTAAGGTAAGCTACCATAGCTGAAAAAGCTGCCCAACCTTGCTCATGTTTAGCAAGAGAAAAGGCTACCCCAGCAGCATAAAGAAGTGCAAGATTAGAAAAGATAACAGATCCTAAAGTTTTAATAATAGAAAAGACAGAAAATAAGAAAGATTGAGAATATGATTCCCAATTGATTCCTAATGCTGTGACCGTCATTTCTGTCGTCATTGCTCCACCGAATCCTAAAAATAGACCACCTAAAGCAATAAGTGATAATGAGACAAGCATAGCTTTCCCAAATTGTTGTAATTTTTCATTCATATTCATATAATTTACCCCTACGTATATTTAAGATTAAAGAGTTGTCAGACAATAATTACAATTGTTCTGATAATTGAACCATGTGACGAAAGCTAATTTCCATACTATCAAACATGCTTCCTTTGGAAGAATCTTGTTCTATAGCATAGTATTCAATTCCATTACTTTCTCCCCATTGAAGGATAGATTTAAAATCAACACTGCCTCGTCCTAATTCTGTTAAGTTATTTTCCATATCTTCACTTTCAAAACCTGGTATAAAGTCTTTAAGGTGAATAATAGGTATTCGTCCTGCAAATTGTTGGATATAAGAACATGGCTCTAGACCAGCAACTTTAACCCAATAGGTATCCATTTCAGGGTAAATTTGCCCTTCAGGGAAAGGATCTGTAATATATTCTAATACTCTTTTTCCATCAATAGTATTATTAAAATCATATTCAGGATTATGAAGTCCAACTCTAAAACCTAGAGAAGATAATTTAATAGCAACATTTCTGAGAGTTTCACGAGTTAATCGATAGCCTTCTTCATTTTGATATTCATCATCGATATATTTATCATAAATATCTTTAGAACCAAAAAGTTCAGCCTCTACGATAATTCCTTCAACATCATTAAAAAATCGATCATGTTTAATGTGCATTCCTGCTATTTTCATATTATATTTTTTGAGGATCTTTGCAACATCGTGCATATCATTGCCTCTCATGCCATCAACTTGAACGGCACTGAATCCAATTTCTTTTAATGTTTTAATAGTATATTCACAATCTTTTTCAAAATCTTTTCTTAATGAATATAATTGTGCTGCAAATTTATTTTTTAACATTTTTTACTCCTATTTTAAATCTAAATAAGCCATTTCTTCTGGACTTAGAATAATTTGTGATCCTTCATAAGAAGAATTCAATTCTTCAACACTTTCAGGACCTATTGCTGCACAACTAGGGAATTTTTGGTTTAATACATATGCTAACGCAATTTGTATGGGTGTTTTTCCTTTCTTTTGAGCCAATTCTATTGCTCTTTCATAACGTTTCCAGTTTTCATCATTATAGAAAACATCAACCATTTCTTGATTTTCTGTATTATCTGGGGAGAATTTTCCTGAGAAAAATCCTCCAGCTTGTGCAGACCAAGAAATTAGAGGTATATTATATTGTTGATGCCATGCTACCATTTGCTCATTAGTAGAAACACAGTCAGGCCAACGAGGAATTTTAGGTTTAGCTAAACTAAGATTTGGGCTATTGAAAGAGAAAAGTGTTAAATGATGCTCTGCTGCATACTGATTAGCTTCTAAAATACGATCTAATTCCCAGTTAGAAGTTCCAATTGCATATATAAGACCTTCTTTGACAAGAGAATCAAGTTCATGCATTATAGCACCTACAGGATAATTAACATTATCTCTATGTAAAGCATAAAGATCAACATAATCTGTTCTTAAAGTTTTTAAACTAATATCTAAATCATAGCGGATTGCTTCTGCTGTGACTCTGTTGATAGTACGAAATTCTCGAGTAGGATGACAACCTTTCGTAAAGATTACTAAGGAATCTCTATTTTTTTTATTGTCCATCCAAGTACCTAGAGCTTTTTCACTATGTCGATAATTTCGAGCAGTATCAAAACAATTTCCACCTAGTTCTACAAAACGATCCAAAACAGATCCTGCAAATTCTAGATTTTCTTCACGAAGAAAATCCCCCGATCCCATAATTAACTGAGAAACAGGAATATCTATTTCTTTACCATTTTTCAAACCTTTAATGATAATTGTTTTCATAACATATCTCCTTTAAGAATTAATATAAAAAACCACTAATTTAATTCATATAAATCAACACTATAGCTTTTTACTCTATTATAATTTCCTTATTTTAATTTTGATGCTGCATCTTTGTCTAGATATAGAACCGTTTT
>CAMQSH010000028.1 GCA_947036575.1 uncultured Brevinema sp.
GCATTACACGAATTGTCTCATGAAGATGATCTATAGATCCTTCATATTTTTTTTTCATAGAAATATACTTATCTAAAATTGATAGTAAAGAGTCATCATTTCTATCTTTTTCTATTGCTTTCATGGTATAGTTTATTTGTTTTTCTAACCAAGAAATAACATTAATTGATTCGGATACTTTCATAATGGATTCTCTTTATTAGAATATTTGATAAGTTAGTATAGCATGAGGATACGAAATTTTACTTAGAAATGGTAGCGATTTCACAGTTTATTTTTATAAAAAAACAATTGTTTATATTGTTATTTTGTAGACAATTAACACTATTTTAGTAAAATTTTTCTTAGAAATGGTGAAATATTTTTATCGATTTATGATATTTTGTGTGAAAAATAGTTTTTTAGAAAATGATTGTTGTAAAATAAGATATGAATAATAAAGGGGGGTGTAAATAATAAAGAGAATGGAGTGAAATGAGATATAGGAGAATATTTTTAATAAAAAAAAGCCTACCATATTACTATATGGTAGGCTTTTTTTTATTCTATATTCTATATTCTATCAATACATCCAACGACTTCTCCAAGAAGAATTAATTCTCCTAACTGGTTAGATCCTTTAGGATATATTTCTGTATCATAAAGAGGATTGTCGCTTTTAACAATGATTTCACCAGATCCTTTTTTCTGGATACGCTTACAACGAAGTTCATTATCTTGAAGAAAGATAAATATTCCTTCAGATTTTAATGATTCAACTTTTTTAACCAAAATCCAAGAATTTTTGGAAATAGTAGGTTCCATAGAATCTCCATAAATTCTGATAATAACAATGTCTAATCCCCAATAACTTTTAAATTCAAGACCGATTTCAGTAGTACTGATCATTAGCTCGTGTTCATTAATTACACCAACCCCAGCAGCTGCTTGAACATCAACAATAGGTACAGAATAGGAGGTGGGTGCATTAGAGTCTTCCATAGAAGATTCTTTTGAGGGATTTTTTTTTAACATATTTCCTTTACCAGAAAGTAGCCAAGATATATTAACACCTATGTCATCAAGTTTAGCTAATATAGGTGCTTTAAGACCTGTTTCATTTGATTCAATTCTAGATACAACCATAGTAGCTAGGCCTAATTGTTGACCGAATTTAGATTGAGATACTCCCATTTCTTTTCGTATTTGTCTAACTCTTTCTCCGTAGTTTTCCATAAAACTCTCCATTAATGTTAAAAATATATTGACAATTGTATCTAAATGTGATATAATTATATATCAACATATGATATTTGCATTTATATTATCGGATTTGTTTAAGCTTAAACTTAATGTTTTTCTTATAAATAAATATAAATTTTATAAACTATATCATAAATAAAAAGGAGGTATATATGCCACAATGTATTGTAAATAAATGTAAGGAGGATCTAGATATTGAAGAAAAAGATATTCAATTAATGGGGAAAATTCTTAATAATATTGTTGAGAGAAAAGGAGGGCAAGAATTATTTTTAACGATATTTCGAAGTGATGATAAAAAAGAATATCATTTATTAGTACCTTTTTATCACTCTGTATTGATAGAATCGTGCTATTATCTTAAAGGGAAAAGATGTTCTGTAGGGGTACGTACATATAGTTCGCCACAGGAATGTAGGTATAAATTATTGTGGACTTTAGCGTGTAGAATGTAGTTATAAGGAGAAATAATATGAAAAATATTGCTAGAGTGAGAAAAGATATTGTTTTGAAATCTCAATCGTATGCAGAGCTTATAAGAAAGGCTGAAAAAGTCGAAATATCTATGAATCAAGAAATTGATAATGTTAAAAAAAGATATAATAAAAAGATTATACTATTAAAAAATATAATAAAAGAACTGTCTAATGATATTAAAACACTTGTTAGTGCTAATAAAGAATTTATTTTTAAAGATGATAAAAGATGTTTAGATTTAAACTTTATAGTAGTTGGATTTAGAAGAAGTTCTGAAATACATATCCCTACAACACAAAAAGATGATATTATACAATATATAGAGGATAATAACTTAGTAGAATGCTTAGATATAAAGAAATCTGTTAAAAAATCTATATTATCCTCATGGAGTGACTTAGAGTTGTCAAAGATAGGTGTTGTGAGAAAATATAAAGATAATTTTTATATAGATATTAAAAAAGATGATTTGTTGGGTGGAATATGATAGAGTTTATTAAGGACATATCAAATAGTGATAGTGAGTTTTTATCTATTATGCTTTTATTAGATAAGTGGGTAGTTGGAAATAAGCATAGAGTATTATATATTCCTGAATATATAATACTTCCTAGAATAAAGAAAAAGAATATCTCTAATCATCAAAAAACTGTTTTTAATGATAGATTATTACGATCTACTATTGAAAGGTATACACCACAAACAGCATTAAATAAAGTAAGAAGTATCTTGAGTAATTTTTCAGGAACGATTGTATATATTCCGACATTAGAGAGTGTTTATCGTACTATTCGTAATGATAATATCAGAACATGTTTTGAACTAGGATTTTCTTATGATAATTTAGAGAAGTGTTTTAATTTATCTCATGCAGGAATTAGAAAAATAACAAAGTTAAAAAAAACGCAGGATTCAGCTATATAGCATTCTCCTACGTCTACCCCCAATCCATAAAGGCGGCTTTCAAATCAATATTTAAATATATAAAAGCTCACAGGACTGTATTATGCTAGATCCCGTGAGCTTTTATATATTATCTTGATAAGATGGTATTATGTTATCAAAAGTTGTATGACTCGCCGTTGGTTACAAATCGCTGTGAGCAATTAATATTAAACCGGTACGAGTAAAATATAAGTACAATATCAACTTTTAACAAATAATAAATAGTTCAAAAAAACGCGGAATCTAGCACATAGATTATAAAACATATCTAATATAAAGTCAAATAAATCTTTAATATTCATTAGATAACCAGCAAATAATTTATATAAAAATAGTTGTGTTTTTAATATTTTTTTGTTATACTATATATTATCAAGGGGATGCTCGGTTTCGATCGGGGGATTTTAGGTATAGGTTTCAGGCGGGTCTGGGCACATCCTTAAACGGCCCAAAACTATAGTTGCAAACGACAACTACGCTTACGCAGCTTAATAGCGCGTTTCCATTCAACTCTTTTTGGTCTTTGAAGTTTTGATCATGGTTATAAAATAAAGAAATCGGCATGCTATTAGTGAGCTAGTATGCTTAAATTTTTCACTTGCGGTAAGAGTAGGTTTGTTTATCTTCTAATGCTTACTAAAGTTTTTAAGATGAACCAAGCTTGTGGATAAGGCCTATACTAAAACCTTCGGGACGCGGGTTCGATTCCCGCCATCTCCAATCTATATTAATAGCTAAGTGTAATAATAATTGCATTTAGCTATTTTTGATTTCTAGCTGTGTATACATTGTGTACGATTTGTGTACAGAGTTGTGTATCGACTTTTTGACTTCCTTGTCAAAGTCGATATTACGCACATCGTGTGCTAAGGAATCGAAGTATGGGAGTATATCAAAGAGAAAACGGATATTTTTATATTCAAATTAGAGAAGATAACAAATATAAAAGAGTATCCTTAGAAACCAAACATAAATATATCGCTCAAGAGCTATACAATGCTTATTTACTAGATAAGGTAAAGAGTAAACTTTATAAATCTCAATATCATAGCAATACAGATACTCATCAAAACTCTATTCAGTCTAATCAAAATAATAGAGGTGGTGTTTTTTATATTTTATTGACCATAATAGGCATTTTTACCATGTTTACGTAAATAATGTTTATCTAAGATATATTGAGGTAGTTTAATAGTATTATTTAGTTGTAATGTATGCAATCCCATTTTAGCAATTTCTTCTAATACGATAGAATTTTCTACTGCTTTATCAACAGTACTTCCCCAAGTAAAAGGTCCATGCCCTGTTAATAAACATGCTTGTATTTCGACAATATTAATTTTTCTTTTTGTGAATTCAGAAATAATTTTTACTCCTGTAAAATGTTCGTAATTATCTTCAACTTCAGATTGAGTTAAGACTCCTAAGCAGGGAATATCCCCATAAAAATAATCAGCGTGTGTGGTACCTTGTATAGGAATATCTATACCTGATTGAGCCCAAGCAGTCGCATGAGTAGAGTGCGTATGAACCACTCCACCAATCACATCTCCCCATGCACGATAAATTTCTAAATGAGTAGGTGTATCAGAAGAAGGTTTGTATTTTCCTTCTATAATGTTTCCATCTAGATCTACTATAACCATATCCTCTGCTTTCATTGTAGCATAAGATACTCCACTAGGTTTAATAACTACTAACTTTGTATCTTTGTCAAAAGCACTAGCATTTCCCCAAGTAAGAATTACTAATTTCTCATCAACTAATTTTCTATTAGCTTGATATACTTTTTCTTTTAAATTTTCTAACATAGAACCCTCTTTTTCAAAAATTGAAATACATACATACAAATATTATAACATTATTCAAAATAATAGCAAGAACTTATTTTTTTAATAAGGTTAAAAGTTATTTTATTTTTAAAAAACATTATTTAAATGTTTGTATAGTTGTGATATAAAATATTTTTTCAAAAATAATATTTTATTGTTTCTATTTTTGAAATATAATGTATAATACTATATATATATATTAGAGGTTTTTATGCTAAAAGAATTAATTGCAGACCGTATCCAGTTTGTTGATAAGGTTAATAGTTGGGAAGAGGCAATACGATTGTCATCAAGAGAATTGATTGAGCAAAAATTTATGAAAGAGTCTTATTTAGATGCTATGATAAATGATATCAATGAATTTGGTTCTTACATTATTCTTACTGATGGAGTTGCCATGCCTCATACACGACCAGAAAATGGAGCTATTAAAACAGGCTTTAGTTTTTTAAAATTAAAAGAAGGTGTTTTGTTTCCAGATACAGAAATTCCTGTTATTCTTTTATTTACTTTATCAGCAGCAGATGCAGATAGCCATATTGAAGCTATTATGAAATTAGCAGATATTCTTGGAGACGATGATACGTTAAAGCAACTTAATCAAGTAACAAATAAAGAAGAATTTTTAAATATTATAAAATAGGAGTGTGTAATGGCGAAAATCGATGAAATAACAAGAGAATCTTGGATTCTAAGTACTTTCCCAGAATGGGGAACTTGGTTAAATGAAGAAATAGAAGCTGAAAAAGTTTTTCCAAACACCATCGCTATGTGGTGGTTAGGATGTACAGGTCTTTGGATTAAATCAGAAAAATCAGCGAATATTTGTCTTGATTTTTGGTGTGGTACAGGTAAACAAACTCACGGTGGTGGTGCTATGAAAAAAGGACATCAAATGCAACGCATGTCTGGTTGTCAAGAATTACAACCTAATCTTAGAAATCAACCATTTGTTCTAGATCCTTTTGCGATTAAACAACTAGATGCTGTTGTTGCGACACATATTCACTCCGATCATATAGACCCAAATCTAGCAGCAGCTGTCATGAAAAATTGTGACGCTTCAGTAAAATTTATTGGACCACAAGCTTGTATAGAATTATGGCAAGGGTGGGGTGTACCAGCAGATCGTTGTATTACTCTAAAACCTGGTGATTCTGTCAAAGTCAAAGATATAGAAATTTTAGCATTAGAAGCATTTGATAGAACATGTCTTGTTACAGCACCAGAAAATGTTACCCTAGCTGGAAAACCAGTATTAGACATGAACACTATGGCTGTAAATTATCTTATCAAAACTTCTGGTGGTAATATCTATCATGCTGGAGATTCCCACTATTCTAATTTCTTTGCAAAGCATGGTAATGAACATAAAATCAATGTGGCACTTGGAGCTTTTGGAGAAAATCCAAGAGGGATCACAGACAAAATGACTTCTTCAGATATCCTTCGTATGGCAGAAAGTTTGAATACAGATGTTGTAATTCCTGTTCACCATGATATTTGGGCAAACTTCCAATCAGATACAGAAGAAATAGTTGTTCTTTGGAACATGAAAAAAGAAAGATTACAATATAAATTCAATCCTTTCATTTGGCAGGTGGGTGGTAAATTCACATATCCTACAGACAAAGGTCGTGTTTACTTCCAACATTATAGAGGATTTAGCGATGTGTTCTCTGTAGATACAGATGTTCCCTTTACTTCTTTCTTATAAAAATACAATTATAAAGATAAATTAAAAATTAATAGATTACCAAATTAATATAATTTAATATATAGGAGTACTAAAATGGAAATGTTTCTTTCAATTTTTGGGTTTTTTACTAATAATATTTTAACAAAACCAGAATTTTTAATCGGTATTATTGTGCTAATTGGGTATATATTACTAGAAAGACCTTGGTATGAATCCTTCAGTGGATTCCTTAAAGCAACTGTTGGATATATGATCCTTAACGTTGGAGCAGGAGGATTAGTCGTAACCTTCCGTCCTATTTTAGCAGGATTGAACGAGCGATTTAGCCTTAACGCTGCTGTTATTGATCCTTATTTTGGATTAAATGCAGTAAATGCTGCCCTAGAGGGAATAGGAGTTGCTACCTCTTTTACGCTCATCTCTCTTTTAATTGGATTTTTCTGGAACATCTTATTAGTTGCTTTTAGAAAAATTACAAAACTAAGAGTATTGTTTGTTACTGGACATATCATGGTTCAACAAGCAACTACCGTCACTTGGATTGTGTTTTTTGCAGCACCTGATCTTAGAAATATGACAGGGGCAGCCGTTATTGGTCTATTAGTAGGAACATATTGGGCTGTATTTTCCAATCTTACTGTAGAAGCAACAGAAAATCTTACCGACAATGCAGGTTTTGCCTTAGGTCACCAACAAATGTTAGGGGTTTGGGTTGCTGATAAACTCGCTCCAAAATTAGGTGATCCTGAAAAAGGTCTTGAAAACATGAAACTACCTGGATGGCTCAGTATCTTTAATGATAGTGTTATCTCTTCCAGTGTTATTATGCTCCTGTTTTTTGGAGGTATAATGGCTGTACTAGGTGAAGATTATATGAGACAGATTGACAAAGGTTTTGCTGCTAGTTTAGCATTTCCTACTTATATTATCTCCAAATCTCTTTTATTTGCAGTTTACCTCTATATTTTAAGAGAAGGTGTAAGAATGTTTGTGTCAGAAATGACAGAATCTTTCCAAGGTATTTCAGAAAAACTACTTCCTGGAGTTATGCCTGGTGTAGACTGTGCTGCTACTTATGGTTTTGCTCCTCCAAACGCAATTCTATGGGGATTTATTTTAGGGGCTTTCGGTCAATTTATCGCTATTGCGGGACTATTGATTTTTAAATCTCCAATTATGATCATTCCTGGATTTGTTCCTTTATTCTTTGATAATGCAACAATCGCTGTGTATGCGAATAAAAGAGGTGGCATAAGAGCAGCTACTATTCTTCCACTACTTTGTGGTATAGTTCAGGTTCTTGGTGGTGCTTTTGCCGCTTGGTATTTTCAATTGTATCAATATGGAGGATGGCATGGTAATATAGATTTTTCAACCTTATGGGTCGTTTTTGGAATCTTCCTCAAAGTTTCCCCAATTGTTGGAGCTATTACTTTAGTATTGTTAATGCTCGTTATACCTCAACTTCAATATCAACGTAATAAAGAGCACTATTGGAGACATGGAGAATAATCTCCTCTTCAGATTCTATTAAGGAGAATTATTATGAAAATTCTAGTATGTTGTATCAGTGGTATGGGATCAAGCCAAATGATTAAGATGAAAATCAATAATGTTTTAAAAAGATTAGAGATTACCGCAAGTGTAGATCACAAAGCTTTAGGCGAAGCAAAAAGCGTTGCTAAAGATTATGATGCAATTTTTTGTTCTCTAGCTCTAGTAGATAATTTTAAAGCATTAAAAAATACTCCAATCATGGGATTGAGAAATTTATTGTCAGAAGTTGAAATTGAAACAGCTCTCAAAGAAAATGGATTAGTATAGGAGAAAAGAATGGCAATACCTTTATTACAATTAGCTTTAGACAATGTGTCTTTAGAAGATGCACTGGAAAGTACTAGAATTTTAGCACTAGAATTAGATGTAATCGAAGCTGGAACAGTATTAATGACGACAGCTGGTACTCAAGCCTTACGTGCTTTACGTGCTTTGTATCCAGATCATATCATTGTATCAGATATTAAAGTCGCTGATGCTGGGGGACTTTTAGCAAAAGTGATGATAGGAGAATCTGGAGCAAATTGGATGACAGTCATTTGTGCTGCACCTATTGCAACCTTTGAAACAGCATTGGCAGAAGCTAGAAAACATCCTAAAGGTGACATTCAAGCAGAATTATTTGGTAATTGGACTTTTGAAGAAGCTACAGAATGGAGAAAAATTGGTATCAAACAAGCTATTTACCACAGAGGTCGTGATGCACAAGCAGCAGGGCAAACTTGGGGAGATGTAGATATCCAAAAAATCGCAAAACTAGCAGACATGGGATTTGAAGTATCCGTTACTGGAGGATTAGAAATTTCTGATCTTAAACTATTCAAAGGCATCCCTGTAAAAGCATTTATTGCAGGTAGAACACTAAGAGACGCTCCTGATCCTATAGCTGAAGCGAAAGGATTTAAAGAAGAAATGCATAAATGGTGGTCTTAGATGTCTTGGTTGGGATTGTACGAAAAAGCTATTCCTAAAGATATTGTTTGGAAAGATAGATTACAAATTACAAAAGATCTTGGATTTGATTTTTTAGAAATTTCTGTTGATGAGAGTGATGATAGATTGAGTCGATTGGATTGGTCTTTGGATCAAAAAAGAGACTTAGTTCATCTATCTCAAGATATAGGAGTGCCTATTTTATCCATGTGTCTTAGTGGACATAGACGATTTCCTTATGGAGCTAAAGATCCACAGACAGTACAACAAGCTCGTACTATTATGACTAAAGCATTAGACTTTGCTCTCCATTGTGGTATTCGTAATATACAAATGGCTGGCTATGATGTTTATTATGAAGATAGTACACCAGTATCCAAAAATCAATTTAAAGATGAATTAGCTTTGGCAGTAGAACAAGCTGCTGAAAGACAGATTATGATTTCTATAGAGATTATGGATTACCCTTTTATGAGTTCTATTACTAGATTTGCAGAAATTACTAAGCATATTCAATCCCCATGGCTTACGGTATACCCAGATGTGGGCAACTTAACTGCTTGGTGGAATGATGTGCCTCTAGAATTAAAGACATATATTTCTCAAATATCTGCTATTCATCTCAAAGATACTTTACCTGTTGGTCCAAAATCTTTGGGTCAATTTAGGGATCTCATCTTAGGAGAAGGAACTGTTGATTTTGTAGAAGTTTTTAAAGCACTTAAAGAAGTTTCTTATCAAGGGAGCTTTGTGTTAGAATTGTGGGGAGATAATGTCTCTGATTATAAGCAGCAAATTCTAACATCTTTATCATTTATTAAAAAACAAATGGTGATTTCTAATTATTGTTAATTCTTATCAAAAACACCTATCAAAAAACAGAGTAGATTAAAAATATCTACTCTGTTTTTATTTATAATAAAAATATTATGTAGATTCTACTAAGATAAAAGGAATATTATACTCATTTAATTGGTTAATATACTTTTCATTAAGATCTTTAGTAGAAATAACAGTACTTATTTTTGACATAGGCATAGCAACAAAAGCTTTTTCTACCCCAAATTTTCTTTTATCGACTAGTAAGATCACTGATTTTGATTTAGAAACTAGTATCTCTTCTGTCGCTTTATTTACAGGCATACTATGAAAAATTCCTCGTATAGGATCGACACCAGAACCACCAATAAATAATTTTGAAATATTAATATCTGGCATACTATTATCATCATACAGAGAAAATCCCATATTAATACGTTGCAAAATACCACCAATAATAATGAGATTAATAGAAGAAATTTTAGATAGTTTTTCTATGACATAGACGGAATTCGTAAAAACTGTTAAATTAGTAAATGTTTGTAAATAATCACACATGGTAGCTACTGTTTTTCCAGGTCCTAAAAAGATTGCCTCGCCATCACTAATAAGGGCTACAGCTTGCTGAGCAATTGCTTGCTGATCTTTTAATAATGAAGTGAGCTCTTGAACATTATCTGAATTACTAACCAATTCTACCCCACCATAAATTAAAGAAACAAGTCCCTGCTTTTCTAATGTAGCAGTAATTTTTCTGATTGTAGGTAAAGAAAGTTTGCAAATATCTGATAATTCTTTATAAGATATACGTCTTTTATCTTGAAGTAATTGATAAATAAAATCTTCATTATAAATTTTCATTACTGAACTCCAATTTACTCGATAAAATATAAGTAATATTAATTTGTTAAGTATTAATTTTACAACATTTATTAAAAAACATCAATAATATATTTATATTCTTTTCTAAAAGTACTGGTTTTTATAACCTAAGAAGATTTTTTTGATATACTCAATAGGAAAGAAAGATATTAGAACATTTTTAAAGATACTAATAAATTTATAATTTATTTGAAAATATAAGATGAAATTAGAGTATATTTTCAATGTTAAGTAGAACTTCTTGTACAAAATAATGATACATATATTTCCTATACTAGTTCCAATTTTGACAAAACAAAGGAAAGACCTTATACTGATTGATATGATTTAATAAGGAGGAAAAATGTTTATTAAAATTATGCAGACGGTTTCTTTGTATGCCGTACCACTTATTGTGTTACTTGTACCTTTATATGCTCTTTTTGTTAAAAAAGTGAAAGTATATGAGGTATTTAGTGAAGGGGCAAAAGATGGTTTTGAGACAGCGGTTAAGATACTTCCATTTTTATTAGGGATGTTGGTATCAATAGGGATTTTACGAGCTTCTGGCACGATAGATTTATTTGTGGAAATGACAAGACCTATTCTTGCAAAGGTTGGTTTTCCAAGTGAATTGCTACCTATCTTTATTATGAATCCTATTTCTGGGGGAGCTGCACGAGGAGCATTATTAGATATTTTTAATGCTTATGGTCCAGATTCTTTCATAGGAAGAGCGGGTTCAACAATGTTTGGCTCTACAGAAACAACTCTCTATGTATTAGCTGTTTACTTTGGTTCTGTTGGAATCACCAAATCTCGTCATGCTGTTGCTGCTGGATTTACAGCGGACGCTGCTGGAATGATCTCTGCAGTGATTATTACAGCTCTTGTTTTTGGCACAGTATAGGAGAAAAATATGATTAATTATATATGGATGTTTTTTATTTTAGTAGGGGTTGTTGTATCAATTTTTACTGGTAATGTTCAAGCTGTAACTGATGCAACTCTCGAATATGCAAAGCTTTCTGTAGAGCTGGCTTTTGGATTGATAGGGACTATTGCCCTTTGGTCTGGATTAATGAAGATTGCAGATGAAGCAGGCTTAGTAAAAGCTTTGGGAAGACTTCTAAGACCTTTGATGATAAGACTTTTTCCAGATGTGCCTGAAGATCACCCAGCAATGGGTAGTATGGTTGCTAATATTGCAGCGAATATTTTTGGATTGGGGAATGCTGCTACACCTTTAGGTTTAAGAGCCATGAAAGATCTTCAGACTCTTACTGATGACAAAGAAACAGCAACAAATGCTATGGTTATGTTTTTGGCTATAAATACTTCTTCTGTGACTTTAATTTCTTCAGGTATTTTAGCAATGCGTGTTGCTTCAAATTCTACAAACCCAACGGAAACAATTGCTTCTACTATTTTAGCAACGACGATTTCTACTACTGTTGCTATTATAGCTGCAAAATTATACCAAAACATGAAAATGTTTAATAAGTAATAATATCTAAAATACTTTATACAAAAAAGAGAGCTATTATGTTCTCTTTTTTGTGTAATGGGTACATAAATTTGGAGAATAAATGAATAAAGGTAAACAACTGCAAAAAGGAGATACTATAGGTATCGTTGCCTTATCTTCTGCATTAATTGATTTGACAGAAATAGATAGAGGAATACAATATCTAGAGAACTTGGGCTTTAAAGTAAAACTAGCATCTAATGTTAAGGTGAACAAATTTTTCTTTCCAGATACAGCAGAAGTTAGGGCAAAAGAATTGATGAGCTTCTTCAAAGATCCTTCTATTGATATGATTATGGCTTTACGTGGGGGCTATGGAGCTATTCAAGTTTTAGAGTTTATCGATTTTGAAATAATAAAAGCTAATCCTAAGATTTTTGTTGGATTCAGTGATCTTACTTCTTTGCAACAAGTATTATTTCAAAAGGCTAATCTCATAAATTTTTCAGGTCCTATGCTTACTTCTAATTTTTCTAAACAAGATCATTCACTCATTACAGATGAGTCATTATTTTCATTAATCATGGGGCAAAATACTACTATCATAAATCGCTTTAATATTTTGTATAATGCACATAAAACAAAAATAGAAGGACGTCTTTTAGGGGGTAATTTGATTACTTTTATGTCTTTAATGGGTACTGTTTATGAGCCTGATCTTACTGATAAGATTTTGTTTTTTGAAGATATAGAAGAAAAAACCTATTCTATAGATAGGGCATTGACTCAGCTAACACTTAATAAAAATTTCTCTAAAGTTAAAGCTATTATATTAGGTAATTTTGTAGATTGTATAACAAGAAACGAATATGAAGAAGAGCTTTATCCAATGATTGTTAACCGTTTGAAAAAATTTAATATTCCTATTATCAATGATATTCCAGTGGGGCATTGTTCTCCAACACTTACCTTCCCAATAGGGGCAAAAATAGAAATAGATTTACAAAAACAAGAGATAAAATTATTAGAATCTGTAGTAGGTGAATAATGAAAGAAAAGATCAAATTAATAGAAAAATGGTTGATAGATATTCGCAGAGATTTTCATCAACATCCAGAGTTAGGATTTGAAGAATTTCGTACTTCTACAAAAATTGAGGAATATCTTACTCAAATGGGTTTTGAAGTACACCATATTGCAAAAACTGGAATTTATGCAGATATTAAAGGAGAAGATTCTTCTCTAAAAATTGCTTTAAGAGCTGATATAGATGCTTTACCCATACAAGATAATAAAATTTGTTCCTATCGATCTACTATAGCCGGTAAGATGCATGCGTGTGGACATGATGCTCATACAACTATTTTATTAGGAGTAGCAAAGATACTCTCACAAACCCCACCACCTTGTGATGTTCGTGTGATGTTTCAACCTGCAGAAGAAACTGATGGCGGAGCTTTGCCCATGATAGAAGAAGGGGTATTAGAAGGGGTTAGTGGTGTTTTGGGATTGCATGTCGATACAGAAATTCCTGTAGGACAAATAGCAATTAAACACGGAGCTATGAACGCTTCTTCAGATATGATTACTATTAAACTTTCTGGGAAGAGTGGGCATGCAGCTTATCCTGATAAAGGTATTGATACTATTGTCATGGCAGCTTCTTTAATACAAAATTTACAAACGATTATTTCAAGGAATATTGATGGAAGAACATCTGCTGTCTTATCTTTGGGGACTATACATGGAGGTGTAGCTCGTAATGTGATAGCTGACTCTGTTGTCATAGAAGGGACAATCAGAACTTTAGATCCTGTTGTCAGAGAATATATAAATACAAAAGTAGAAAAAATGATTTCAGATACAGCAATCTTATTTGGTGGTACTGGAGAATATATAAGACAACAAGGCTATACTTCTTTAATTAATCATGATTCTGTAGTAGATATTATTAAATCGGTAGGATCTACTATCTTAGGTACTGAAAATGTTATTATAAAAAAACTACCTAATATGGGCGTAGAAGATTTTGCTTATTTTTTGGAAGAGCGAGAAGGTGCTTTTTTTTATTTAGGGGTAGGGAACAAATCAAAAAATATTTCAGCTCCTGGACATGACAAAGATTTTGATATTGATGAAGACGCTCTGAGTTTGGGAGTAGAATTACAACTAGCAAATATCAATGCTTTTTATCAACATTTGAAATCATAAAATTGTCTAAGCTTTACCAAAAGTATATCCTAAAGAAATAGTCATATCCAATCCAAATATTCCTAAAGTCTGAGGAGGTCCAAAGTGACCTATATGTATTTCTAATTTGTTCCTCCAGCCAATAGTAAATCCATTATTTAATATATATTGTACTCCAGGAAGGATAACTTGAATACCAAAATGTTCTGTTAAAACATCAATATCTGGTATGTTTTTTTGAGTATACTTAGTATCTATTTGAGAAAAAAACATTCCAAATCCAATTGTATCAAACATTAAGCGACTAGTGGGAAATTGTTTTCCCATAGTATATGTCATTGCTAGCATTCCTTGGGTAAACACTGTTTCTCTGTATAGTGGAATATTTTTGTCAGGATGAGCATTTAAAAATCCCAATGTAAACGTAGTTCTAAGATCAAAACCATGAATGATGGTACTTTGCCGTACACTATGTAAATTCTATAGAAAACAATCCTCCATCAAGAGTATAATCTAAACTTGGGTTATTAAGAATATTATTAACTTTATTGACTTCATAGCCACCTCCTATATTAATTTGAACATTATGACGACCTAATTCAGCATAAGAAAAACTATGGATAAAAAGGATAAAGCTAAGAGATAAAAATAATTTCATTATATTCCTCACAATAAAAATGTAGTATTTATTGTAGTATATTTTGAATGTATTTGTAAAGCTTTTTAATTTATAACATTTTTTGATGAGCTTAAAAATATTTATGTTAAAAATTCAAAATAATGGTTTTTTAAATTTGACAAAAAAAATAATTTATTTATACTAATAATATAAACGATTAATATTTGTTTAAGATGATAAATGAATTCAAAAATAATATACAATATACTTAGCATAAAAAAAATATTTATTAAGGAGATTCGATATGAGTCAAATATGGAATAGTTTCAAAGGTGACCTTTGGAA
>CAMQSH010000029.1 GCA_947036575.1 uncultured Brevinema sp.
ATAAAGAAAAACTACTCAAAGAGTGCAGGCTACCCACAAGGTGGCTTTTTTGATTAATAAGAAATAATATTTTATATAAGGAATTACATAGATTGACAAAAAAACAATACAGATGTATACTGTTTTTATATATAATTATTAGGAGATACTGATATGTTGTATAATGCAAAAAATGATTCTGTAAAAATCGGAGATACCAGTATGGATTATATCTCCTTTGGAAGTGGGCAAAAAATTCTAATTATGATCCCTGGCTTAGGGGATGGGCTAAAAACTGTTAAAGGTATGGCTATTCCTCTTGCAATGATATATAGACAATACACAAAAAAATATAAAGTTTATATTTTTAGTCGAAAAACTAATTTAAAACAGGGTTATTCTATTAAGGATATGGCTAAAGACCAAGTTGAGGCTATGAAAACACTTGGGATTTCAAGAGCTTCTATCTTGGGTGTTTCTCAAGGTGGAATGATTGCTCAACACATTGCTATTGATTACCCAAATTTTGTTGAAAAACTTATTTTAGCAGTGACCCTATCTCAACAAAATGAAACAGTACAAAATGTTGTCAGTAGTTGGATCAGTATGGCTAAAGCTAATGACTATAAAAGTATTATTATTGATACTGCTGAAAAATCATATTCTGAAAATTTTATCAAAAAATATAGACCTCTATATCCAATTCTTAGTAAAATAGGTAAGCCAAAAAATTTTAATAGATTTATAATACAAGCAAACGCGTGTATTAATCATAATACCTATGATGAATTGGAAAAGATAAATTGTCCTACTTTAGTGATAGGTGGCGATAGTGATAAGGTTGTAGGTAAAAAATCATCAGAGGAAATAGCAAACAAAATACCAAATAGTAAATTAATACTATATAAAGGTCTTGGACATATGGCATTTGAAGAAGCCAAAGATTTTAATTATCAAATTTTAGATTTTTTGGATAAATACTAACTTAGTAATTGTAAACATAGACACAAATATTTTTACTTATTAAAGAATAATAATATATTTTTGTAAATATGATAATGAAAAAACCACCATATTTGGTGGCTTTTTTGATTTTAAATGTATCCGTATAGGATTAAATATGTATATATGGTAAATTTATTGATTAATTAGAGGAGCAGAATGTTTATTTTGTTAAATCATAAAATTCATTTTTGAAGGCGCTTGCTGTTTTTTTATCAACTACTTTCATAGTCTTACTACTACCAGCAGTACATATTCTTACATGACAATAATTAAAAATATTTCCAGCTATAGTTTCGTCTTCGATAATGCTTTCAATCTTATTAATCATAAAATCGACTTTATCTTTTGTAAATAGTGTAGGATTTAAGCTTCCAACGACTCTTTTGTCTGTTAGAACTATCATTGTTCGTTTTGTTATATAGCTCTCATATAGGTAAGAAAAAATTAGTATAATAAAGCTTAGGAGACTTAAGATTAGTATAGATATCATAAATTTTATATCTTTAGTTTCTATAAAAACTAATACTGTTTTGATGATTATAGGTATCAAGGCTAATGTGCTTAGTAGTAATAGTATTCTTATAGGATGTATAAAAAATAATAACTTCCATATCCTGGATTTTACCATACTTGTAATTTGTTGTTCATTGTCTGCCAAATTTAAAAATTTGGCGACCTTGGCTTGATTTAATTTCATAATATAAACTCCTGTATTAATTTCTGAATTAATATTATAATATACTTTATCTTTATTATCAAAGTAAAAGTAAAATAATAATAAAAGTGTTGACTTTTTATTTAATCCGTATCATAATAATTATGAAAAGAAAATAAGGATATAAAAAATCAATAATTAAAATTTTATACTAATTATGTAATAGGGGTTAAAAATGAGTAAATTTATGGATTTATTAGAAACAAAGATTCTTCCAATTGCCGATAAAATTGGAAGTCAACAACACTTGCAAGCAATTAGAAATGGTATTATTGCCACACTTCCGTTAACAATAGTAGGATCATTTTTTGTGATATTCTTGAATCTTCCTATAGATGGATATACACAAGCTATAGCTCCTTATAAAAATATTATAGATATTCCTTTTCGTTTTACTGTTGGGATGATGGCTTTATTCAGTTCTTTTAGTATAGCTGCCTTTTTAGGAAAAAATTATAAATTAGACCCTATTACTTGTGGGTTTTTGGGATTGTTAGGATTTCTTTGTACAGCTATCACTCCTGTTATTGTAACACAGAGTGTAGATGGTGTTATTTCTGCTGGTCGTTATATAAACTTAGGTCAGCTTAATGCTAGTAACTTATTTTCAGCTATTCTTTGTTCTTTAGTATCTGTAGAAATTTATCGATTTATGAAAGAAAAAAATATAACTATTAAAATGCCAGAGGGAGTACCTGAAGGGGTTGCCAACTCTTTTAGTGCTTTATTTCCAGCATTGGCTGTTATTATCTTATTTTGGGGTTTAAGACATTGGTTAAATATTGATATTAATGCTATTCTTGTAATGATTTTAATGCCTTTAAAAGTGTTTTTAGTTGGTAATAGCTTACTTGGTGGTTTGATTACAGTATTCTTAATTTGTATTTTTTGGGTATTCGGTATTCATGGTCCTGCGATTCTAGGTCCAATTATTAGACCTATGTGGGATTCTGCTATTGCTGATAATATGGATGCATTTGCTGCTGGTACTCCAGCTAGTGAGTTGCCATATATTTTCACAGAACAATTTTTGCAATGGTTTGTTTGGATTGGAGGATCTGGTCTTACCTTACCATTAGTATGTTTATTCTTGTTTTCTAAATCAACCCAACTAAAACAATTAGGTCGTTTATCTATTGTTCCAGGAATTTTTAATATTAATGAGCCAGTGATTTTTGGAGCACCTATTGTACTTAATCCAATTTTGGCTATTCCTTTTATTATTGTACCACTTGTTACTACTACACTTTCTTACTTCTGTGTTGTTTCAGGAATTGTTCCTTTAATGATGGCACGACTTCCTTTTACATTACCAGCACCCTTGGCGGCTATTATTAGTACAGATTGGTCTCTGATGGCAGGTGTATTAGTATGTGTTAATTTTATGATAGGATTAATAATTTATTATCCTTTCTTCAAAAGTTTTGAAAAAACAACTTTAGCTATGGAAGAAGGTAAAACAAAGAATTAAATTATTCTAAATATTTAATTTTTATACCTATAAATAATATCATAAACCCCTTTAGGATGTCCTAGAGGGGTTTTTATATTTTTGAAAGATCTATTATACTTATGAATTTCAGATATTAACTCTATAATAAATTTTCCTAGAATAAATATAATAATTGACAAATATAAATAATTTATTATAATAAAAAATATAAAAAATTATTTATAAGGAAAAAAAATGAAAAAAATATTTATTATATTTGTATTATTGTGTGGTAATAGCTATGCAGAATCTAGTTTTAAAGTTTATGGAATGGGTGGTACTGGTCATAGTGCAGGACTATCTTATGGTGGAGGAATAACTTATACGTGGAATACGATTCCTCAAGAAAATAAAAAATTAATTCATGTTGCTGATTTAAATATATTTTTATTAGGTGTTCAGGATTTCGAACATAAAAAATATTTTAATATTACGGATCCAGGTTTTCAATTTAATTTTTTTCTTACCTACGGCTTAGGATTTAAAACGAAAAATAATATATTAATTTCTTTTGATGTTATTGGAATGGGAATTAATGTGACAGCGAGAGATAATGTTTTCCTTGGAGATCCAGGAGGAAGTACCTATACAAAGATAGGGACATTATTTAATACATTAGGAGTGCAATTGACTATGCCTAATGGATTTTATTTTGCTTGGAGAAATACATTTACAGGATTTAATTGGAGATCAACAGAAGTCTATAGAGAGACTACAAGTATTGCCGATGCTGGAGAATTTAAAACATTATTGATTTTTGGATACTCTTTTGGTCTTGATAGATAAAACACAAATAATAATAAAAACCCTTCTAGAATAGTTAGAAGGGTTTTTATATTTTAAATATTGATTATATTGAGTAGCTTGACAATAATAAAATATTGTATTATGATTATAAGATGCTTAGTCATATACTTTTTTATCTTTATCTCTTTCGTACGTGGGTTCGTGAATTTTGTCTTGTGAATACACCATATCTCTATAGGGATGATTGGTATATTATCGCCATAACCACTCTTTATTAAATACAAATATTCTTTACTTCCTGATGCTCTTGGTCTGTTAATTATTATTGTTAACAATATATAAAATATAAATATTTTGGAGAATATTATGAATATAGAAAGAATTGGTATAGGGATTTCTGTTTTAGGAGCTACAATAATGGCAATTTTTGGTTTAATAATGGCTTATTTAACTGAATCCGATGCTATTTTATTAGATGGAATGTTTAATTTATTTTCGGTTGTTCTATCTACAGGTAGTTTAATAATTTCTATGTTTGTTACTAAAGGATACACAAAGCACCATCCCTTAGGATTTTATGCATACGAATCTTTTATAATTTTTATTAAAGGACTTTTTATTTTGGGATTGGTCGTGATGTCTTTGTATAGTAATATTACTGTATTATTGTCTGGGGGTAGAGTTCCTAATATAGTAGGTATGCTTTCTTATTCTATACCAGCATTATTCATAAATATATTAACTTTACTTGCTTGTTATTTTACCTATAAAAAAGCAAATACAGAATTATTATTTGCTGAATTTTCAGCTTGGAAATTAAACACACTTATTACTGGGGTTATAGCAGTATCTTTAGTGATCGTTTTCTTTTTAAAAGACACTTCTTTGGGTTGGATAGATCGTTATATAGATCAAATTTTAGTAATTGTTTTATGTATATTGACTATTATGGATCCAATCTATTTGATAACGAATTCCTTTAAAGAATTGATGTTAAGATCTGTCAATAATGAATCTACAGAACATATTAATTCATTAATAAAACAACAATTTGAATCAGATAGTTTTAATTTAGAAGATATATATGTATTGAAGTTAGGACGTGCTATGTGGATAACTATTGATCTTAGTATTTTAGATAAGAATTTATCTTTAGAAAAATATATTAATTTTCAAAATGATATTAAAGAGATGTTTACTCAGAAGTATTCTAATACTGAAGTAACTTTTAATTTTATATCAAAATTATAATATTAAAAGGTACTGTAGTTTCTATTTTATATTGTATAAAAAGTTAAAATTTATACAAGTATATTTAGAGAAAACTTTTTTAGTTAAATACAGAATCTACTTATAATAAAAATTGTTTTTAATAGAAATTAAATTACTCTTGAGTAAAAATAGAAACAGGTTATAATAAGTAAGATAATATATATTGTTTTAGAAACGTATATTTTAGGGAATTTATAGAGTATACCTTGAATAATTTGTAATAGCTTATGTTTTTATATAAAAGTAGTAGGTAGGGGAGTATAATGATTAAATCATTTGATAAATATGCAGATGTTCTCGCAAAACATATGGGCTCTTTACTTGGTAATAGATATATTAATGTCTTAAAAGATGGATTAGTAATTAATTTAGTTCCTTCTTTAATTGGGTCTTTTTTCTTATTAATTGTAGCAGCTCCTATACCAGGATATACGGATTTTATGGCTTCGATATTAGGAGAAGGGTGGTCAAAGTACCCTTTATTGATTGTTGGGATAACTTTAGATATGATGGGTATCATAGGAGTGCTTTCTATTTCTTATCGATTAGCCGAAAGTTTTAAGATTCCTGCTTTTCCAGCATCTATTTCAGCTTTTATGTGTTATCTACTATTAACACCTCAATTTATCATTCATAACTCTGAAATTGTTTCTGGAGTAATCCCTACTATGTATATGGGTTCAAGAGGATTGTTTACAGCTATTGTTGTAGGAATTTTAGCAACAAAAATTTATAATTTCTTTATTCAGAAAAAAATTGTTATTACATTACCTGGTGGAGTTCCACCAGCAGTAGCAAATTCTTTTATAGCCGTTATTCCTACTTTTTTCTCTTTATTGTTTTTTCTCGTAGTTAGGTATTTAATAGATATTTCTTCTTATGAGAATATACATCTCTTAGTAACAGAAGTTATTATTACCCCTTTATCTGCTGTAGGTACTAGTTTTTGGGGACTCTTATTTTATGCGATCTTACTACATCTTTTATGGTTCTTTGGGATTCATGGAGCTTTAGTAGTAGGAACATTATATGCACCTCTTTTCTTGGTAATAGCAGATCAAAATAGAATGGCTTATCAAGCCGGAGAGACACTTCCTAATATTTTTACAGGGGGTAGTTTTGAATCCTATGTTTTTTTAGGCGGTTCGGGTAGTTCTATTGCTATTATTATAGCAATGATCTTTTTTGCAAAAAGTAAGCTTTATAAAAGTGTTGCCAAATTAGCACTTCTTCCAGGTCTATTTAATATCAATGAGCCTTTCATTTTTGGGATGCCAATTGTTATGAATCTTAGATTGTTTGTCCCTTGGATTTTGGTTCCTGTTGTTAATTATCTTATAACCTATTTTGCAACAGCATTGCATCTAGTTCCAGCTCATCCAGGAATCACGATTCCATGGACTACTCCTATTATTATTTCTGGGTTTTTAGTAGGTGGAATCCCTGGTGTATTATTACAGATTTTTAACTTAGTAATCGCAGCGATAATATGGTACGTGTTTTTTATTTCCTTAGATAGAGAACAAGTTAAGATTGAATCAATATAGAGTAAGAGCTATTTTCTAGAAAATAAATAAAGTTAAAATACCACCTCATAATAAGGTGGTGTTTTTATTTGCAAATTAAAATTTTATCATAAAAATAAAGAAGCAAAGGCTGCTGTCATAAAAGAAGCGAAAGCACCAACTAACATTCCTTTCATTCCTAGTTTGATAAAGTCATCTTTTCGTTCAGGAACAACACCATTCATGACGCCTATCAAAATCCCTAAAGATCCGACGTTAGCAAAGCCACATAAAGCATAACTAGTAATAGCAATAGACTTTTCACTTAAAACACCTAGTTTTATGTATTCTAATAATTTTGTATAAGCAACTGCTTCATTAACGGCTACCTTCAATCCTAATAATTCACCTACATAGGTTAAATCATTCCAAGGAGTTCCTAAAGCCCACGCCATAGGCATTCCTAAAAATCCAAAAAGCTGTGCGACACTAGAAGGGAAAATCCCTGAAAATCCTTGAACTGAAGCAATGCTCTCTCTACCTAATAAATAAGGTAACCACTGTCCATCAATAAATTTGTCTGCAATGCCTAGTCCTAAATCTACTAATGCGATTAATGAAACAAAACCCATAATCATGATGGTAATCATAGCACCACTTCTCATTCCTATGATAATTCCATCACTTGCTGCGCCTAACATACTGATAGAAGTACTGTTATTTTGGGTGTTCATATCTTTATTCAGTGTCTCTGGAATTTCTGTTTCTGGACATAAAATTTTTGCAAGACAAATGGCTGCTGGAGCACTCATAACACTAGCAGATAATAAATATGCAGCTGGTATCCCAGCATTAATAAAGATAGCCATTGTACCCCCAGCAATTGTAGCTAAACCAGCTACAATAATAGTAGATACTTCTGATTTGGTGATATTTGGTAAATATTTTCTGACCATTAATGGGGAAGACTGCATGCTAAAAAATATGTTTGCTGTAGTGATAAGTGCTTCAACACCACTAATAGGCTTTACTTTGAATAATTTCATATTCCAAGAAATAAAACGAGCCATAGAATTAACTAGGACAGAAGTTCCTCCTAAATAATCCACAATAGACATAAAGGAGGCAAAAAAGACAACGGAAGACATAATAGATAAGGCAAAAACAAAGCCATTATTTATAAGATTACCAAAGACAAATTGAGAACCAGCTTTGTTAACATTTAAAAAAGTAGTGATTCCTTCAGAAACAATTTGTATAATTTCTGCACCTGTCCATTGATCTCCTATTGCTAAGGCTGATGATAAAACAATAAAAATAATCCCTAAATAATTAGCCCATTTTTTGGAAGTAATAAAAGGAATTTTTAGCATCTTGCTAAACCAATATAAAATAATAAATACCATAAATATAGTATATAGATGAGAAATAAAAGCTGTTTGTACTTGTACCCATGCTAAGGCAGAGACAGTGAGAGCAAAGGTAATAGCGGTGATAAATTCTTGTCCCCATACTTTTTTTGTGTATTCAGGTTCTTTTTTTAAACGCCATATATTAAATGAAAAAATGAAATACATTAAAAGCAGTAAGCCAAACCTACCATATATCCCTTTTTCAAGAATGGTTAATGCGAGAAGCCCTTGAGCTGTTAATCCCCATAAAACTTGATCCCATGCGATTTTTCTTTTATTATCTGATAATAAAAAGGTTAATCCTAATAAAATAATAATCCCTAATAATGCTCTCATTATATACTCCTATAACTCATGAATCACTTTTGATAAATCTGTTATCATTTTTTGGATTTCTTTTTGATAAAGAGCCCAATCACAATTAACAGGTACACCATTTTCTGCGACTTTGACACCATTGACCCACGTAGCTAAATATGCTCTATCACTCATAGAAAGAACAATATTAGAAACAGGAGCATAATTTGGAGTCATTCCTACATCGTTGATATCTATTAAAGAAAAATCTGCTTTATAGCCTTCTTTGATTTCTCCACCTTTTTCTATAGAGAGAAGATCGTAGCCACCCTTTGTTGCAAAATGTAATATTTCTGCAGGCAATAAATGTGTTGGATCTAAGCCTCTTAATTTGGCTAAGACATAGGAATAACTAACGACATCTCTTAAAGAAAGCCTGTTTCCACTTAAAGGACCATCTGTTGCAAGTCCTATAGTCAATCCAGCTTGATACATATCATAAACAGGGGCAATACCTTTGCCACCTTTTGCATTAGCAATAGGGCAATGAGCAACATGAATATGATGTTTTTTTAGAAGATCTATATCTTCTTTAGTGACAAAAATATTATGAGCATAAATAGAATAATCTCTAATCACTTCATGGCGTTCGAGATAAGCTATGACTGTTTCGTTTTGTTTGATATCTGAAATAGCACTTATTCTTTCCCATTCATCTTCAAATTCGGCAACATGCATAGTAACAAGAGAATTAGTTTTATCTGCATGAATATTAATCTCTTTGAGGATGTGTGGTTCTACAGTGTAGGTGGCATGGGGAGCATAAGCAAATTTAAGAAGATCGTGATCCTTCCATCTTTCGGCAGAACAATGAGCAAGGTCTAAGCCACCATAGATTTTTGGAGCATCAGGGGCTGGAAAATTAATAATTGTTTGTCCTAAAACACCTCTCATTCCTAGTGCTTCTGCTGCTTTTCCTACTTCATCTTCAAAATAATACATATCACAAAATGCTGTAACACCATGAACAAGCATTTCTTGCAATCCTTGTAAGGCTGCTAAGAATACTAATTCTTGAGAGACATGCTTTTTTTCTAGAGGGAAAAAGAATTTTGTTAAGCGATCTCTTCGCCCTTCACCCAAGCCTCTAAACAAGGACATAGACGCATGGGTATGAGAATTTACCATTCCAGGAATAAGCAAATTACCCCCACCATCAAAAACGGGAACACCTTCCTCGGCAATATTATCTGGAGATATTTTGCTAATAATACCGTTCTTCACAAGAATAGAGGTGTTTTCTATTATTGTGGAATCAAGAGCTGAACTCAAAACGCTAACGTTTTTTATAAGAATATTCATAGGGACTCCTTATGCTAATGTATTTTATACTACCTTAACATGATATAAATTTATTATAATAGATTAATAATATTTTGTATAGAGTTTTTTAAGAATAAATATTTTTTGAAGACATAAACAATTTCTCTCCCATAAAACAGCCACCCATAATAAGGTGGCTGTTTTTGTTTAAATGAAAATAATTATTTAGTATAGATTGATGATTCGCTTATATTTTTGATAGCTTCTTCCAAAGAATTATATCCAATTGCATAGGTATTATCTATTGTAGACTTATCTAAATCTATCATCAGAAGATTATTGTCACGTTCTTTAATAAGATAATATCTAGTAAAAAGATTAGGTTGACTTTCCCAATTTCCAGAACCATTATCTTTAATATTAATCTTATATTGAGATATTGTTGATGTTAATATATACAACTTTAAGAATCCCTCAAGATCTTTTATTATTACCCCAGAATTATTGTAGAGTGTGAAGTTTGTAGATATATTAAGATTACCCTCTTCCGTTACTTGGGCTACAAGTTCATTATCAAAATTAATAAATTTTCCATTGGGAATACCTGTACTTTTATCATAATCTTCTGCTTTACCATGATAACTTTGAGCTAGAACTTCTTTGTATTGATCTTCTGAAAAATATAAATATTTAACGTTTTCTCTTAGTACTGAGTCAACCTGAAAAGAAACTCTATTAATCCATAAAGTCATACCTGAAATATCTCCTAATCTTTTGATAGTACTATTAGCACCTTCTTCAGCTATGTTTGTAGTAGATTCTGTTGGAGAACAAGCTCCTATAACAAATAATAACAATGTAATTTTAGTTAGTAGTCTCATTACAGACACCCCTTATATAAAGTTAGAGTGTTTTATAAAAACAATCTAAGCTATTATAGCAGATTTATAATATCTATTACAAATAAAAAGCCACCTTATTATAAGATGGCTTTTCAATAAAAATAATATCTTAACTACGTATACCACCAAATCTATCATTAGACATGATAAGCTCTTTAGCAGTAATACCAGTTTTAACAGTGATTCCTAATTCTTGAGATTTTTTATGCATTAAAGTAATCATCTCTACTCCAGTATTTTTGGTAGGAATAGCAGCTCTTGCCATGGAATGCCCTCCCAAATGCTGTAAAGTCTCGTCTGAAAATTTAACACCAATATATTTATTAAGCCACTCTAGACTATCTGATGCATTGTCAGCAAAATATTTTACAAGCTCTGGATCAGCAAGATTATCACCACCGGTAAGAGTATCTTGATAAAATAATTCTTTATTATCTTTAATATTAAGTTTTTTCTGAATCCAAGTTTCAGAAGCATTAAAAGCTCCTCCAGAGATCAAGGTATTACCGCCTATAGAAGATATTTTTTCTAAAATAATAACATTAGATGCACCATTATTTTTGGCTTCTATAGTAGCACTAAATCCAGCACCACCAGCTCCAATAACAACAATGTCATAATTTTGAATAGCTTCTTCTACAGTAGCAAGATCAATAGAAATTCTTTTTCCTTTTAAGTTTATCTTTGTAAGTTTCAATGCAGAATCGATAGCAATGAGAAAAGCTTCTGAAGTAATTGTAGCTCCACTAATAGTATCTACATTAATATTATTATTATTAATAATAGTTTGCTTTATGTCAGTGTATACAGGTGCTGCGATTGTTTCTGTTTCGCTTGATTCTGTAATATCAATTTGAGTGATTTTAGATTTTTCTAAAGTTACAAGAACGGAAACAAGTCCATATCTGCCTTCTCCAGATCCTTCAAAAGTTCCTGTGACTATAGGATTTTCTATTTTTCCACATGAAATCAGTATCCCTAAAAGACACAATGACACAATTTTTTTATAACACATAAATATTCCCTAAAAATATTACTTGTATATATTATAAATTAAAAGAATGATTTGTCAATTTGCATCTTAGAAAAAATATAAACTTTGTATATTATATAGGCGTAGCTGGTTCTATTATTTGTATAGATATCTCTTTAATAATTTGTATTGTCATTTTGTCTTTAAAACTAATAAACCCCCTACTTTATTGTAAGTGGGGGGTTTATTATTAAGTAAGATTATTAATAATTACTACCGAATCTATTTTCTATAGCAGGGTACGTGTTTTTCTGCTCAGTAGACTCCTTGCCTATAATTTTGGTATCTGCGAAAGTTGCAGAACTAATCATTAATAAAAATGCTATTGCTAAAAGTTTCATAATGGTGTACCTCTTTTTTTGTTTATATAGTTATAAGTCTTTGTTTATCAGATTGGATTTGTTTTTAATAAAATTTTATTTATTTTTTGTTTTTAATGAAGAGTTATTGACTATTATTTTATTATTATTATATTTATTAATAAAAGGAGTTGCTAATGAATACAATGAAATATGGATTACTAGTAGTATTTTTGTCATCTTTTGGAAATTTATTTTCTTATACAACTTACCATTCTCCCAAACTTTATGCTGTAGTAGGAACAGGTACAATGCTATTGAATGGAGGGTTAGGGGTTTCTTATACTGCAGAGATCACTGTAAAACCTGAAGATAAAATTTTTCATGCTGTGACTACAGATATGCTGTTTTTAGGTGTTTTAGATCCATCAGCTTTTGAATATAATTTATTAAGTACTTATGGGGTTGGCTATACTTTTGATAGCAGTCATAAATTAATTGTAGATGTTTTAGGAATAGGATTGAATTTAAGATCAGGGGGGTATCAAACAACAGGTCAAAATATTGCATATATTCCACCTGCTGGTTTTGTTTTTAATTTTCCTGGATTTCAATTTATTCATAAAAATCAACTTTATGTTGCTTGGAGAAATAATTTTACGATAGGAGATTTTATAGAATTTAAATCCTATATATCTATAGGGTATGATTTTGGAAAACTATTTTGATATAGTTGAATACTGTGTTATAATAATAAACAATTTATAAGGAGTCTATATGTTAAATATAACTTTTGGTGGAAAACCTCTTTCGGTAAACGGAACACAATTACAAGTAGGAGATAAAGCGCCTAATTTTAGTGTTACTAAAAATGATTTATCTACTATTTCATTAAATGATCTTAGTGGAATAAAACTAATTTCTATTGCACCATCTTTGGATACTGGTGTTTGTCAAAAACAAACAAAAAAATTTAACGAAGAAGTTTCTTCCTTAGAGGGAGTAAATTTAATGACTATTTCTTTAGACTTACCATTTGCACAAGCTAGATGGTGTGGAAGTGAAGGATTAGAAAACTCTTTAACTGTTTCTGATTATCAAAATAGAGATTTTGCTACCAAATATGCTCTGCTAATTGATGAGTTAAAATTATTGACAAGAGCTGTTCTTGTATTGGATAAAGATAATACCATTAAATATGTTGAATATTTAGAAGAAATTACAAATGAACCTAATTATGAAGCAGCCCTAAAAGCTGTGAAATCATTAATCTAGTATTAATATAAAAAACCACCTTATTATAAGGTGGTTTTTTTATAGCTTTTTTATAATTAATATCTAAAAGAATAGTCAATGCCTAGAAAAATAAAAGGAGTAGTATTAATAGTATGAATATTATCTACAAAAGTAGAACCAATACGTCCATTCATTTTAATTAATAGTCCCCAATACATGTTAGGAAGCATATGATACTTTAGATTGATATCAATAATACTAAAATTAGGATCTATAAAGCTTGTGAAGGTGTAAAGAGATCTTAGCGTAAATTGAACAGACAAAGATAATTGTTTTAAGATAACGTTCCCAAGAGTAAAAGATGCAGTAATCCATAGATCTTGATTTGAAAAATCACCATAAAATTCTAGCTGTAAAAAGATAGCTTTCTCGGGAATTTCAAATCCTATAGAAGTAGTAAAATAAGTTAGATCAGGGGTAATAGTCATAAATTTGTTTTCTCGAAGAATTCCATCTTGATTAATATAAGGTCTATCAAGATAATAAAACATATTTACCCAACGTGGTTGCCAATGATTAAAAGCTTTAGATATTTCAAATTTTATAGGAACTTTATCAACAAAGGTCATTATTATACCACCAGAGATTCCATACCCTTCTTTGATTGTAAATTCTTCGGTTTCAGCACCAATAATTTGGGCATAGTCTCCGTATATCATCATTTTGAATAGATTGTTTTTAGTAGAGAATAAAGGAATATCTATGCCTGCTTCAAACATAGAAAAAATAGGGGAATTGTTATTTGGGGCAAATTCATAAAGAGCTGGAGAATAGCTTTGGAAAGGATCTAAATCCATTCCATAAAGAGCATAAATTTTAAGATCTTTGAATACCGTAAACTTAGGATTTTTTAACCCTTGAAGTGGTTTTATAAAAATTTCTGCAGACATAAGATCAGGTTGAGCTATATTAGCAATAATATAATTAATTCCGAAATAAGAAATATCTAAATTTAATTTAAAAGTTTTAAATGGTTCGTAAGGAGCATAGAGATTAGGGTTATAGTCATAAAAAAAACGGCCATGTCCTTGATATAATTGTTCACCTTTATATATAGAAGCTTGAATATTTTTAAAAATATGATTTGTTTTGGAATAATAAAGATCTATTTCTATTTTAGAAATTAAGGCAGCATTAGATCTCCACATTCTTGTAATAAAAGCTTTATTCCAGTCAAAACGAAGAGGTACTTCATAAGCTACAAATAGAGGTCCAATTTTCATATAAGGAGACAAATAAATATCTGTATAAGGAAGTTTGTCAAATTGACCATATTGAGCAGCAAAAGTAAAACCGGCACTAAAAATAGAAGGAGGACGTATAACAGCATTAGTTTGACTTAATAGAGTTTCTCTATCTCTAGCTGGTGGTAGCACCTCTGTTGGTTCTAAGGTTCTAGGTAAGTATAATTGTGCATCAGGATTAATTGGCGGATCAGTAGGTGGTATATACCCTGCTCCAAACTCAATAATAGGATCTCCAATGATAGGCGTAGGTGTGGAGGAAGTTTGTGTATGAATATAAGACACAGATAAGTAACATAAAGAACACAAAATATAAGTAATAATTTTTTTATTCAATACATATTCCTTTATTGTTTGTATAGCATTATAGGGTATTTTCAAATTAAATTCAAATTTATAAAAGATCTTATTTGTTATTAAATCTTGATTTTTTATAGAAATTAAAGTAATAT
>CAMQSH010000030.1 GCA_947036575.1 uncultured Brevinema sp.
AATTAGGAAAATATAAAGAAGCAATTAAGGATTTTGATGAAGCATTAAAACTAGACCCTAAGAATGTGGATATTTACTATAATAGAGGGACTGCTTATGCTGAATTAGGAAAATATAAAGAAGCAATTAAGGATTTTGATGAAGCATTAAAACTAGATCCTGAGGATAGGGAAGCTTATTATAATAGAGGAAATACTTATTCTAACTTAGAAAAATATGAAGAAGCTATTCAGGATTTTGATCAAGTAATAAAACTAGATCCTGAGTACAGTAGATCTTATTGTAATAGAGGGCTGGCTTATACTAAATTAGGAAAATATAAAGAAGCTATTCAGGATTATACTCAAGCAATAAAACTAGATCCTGAGAATAGTAGATTTTACTATAATAGAGGGACAGCTTATTCTAACTTAGAAAAATATGAAGAAGCTATTCTAGATTATAATAAAGCATTAAAACTAGATCCTAAGTATAGAGAAGCTTATTTGAATAGAGGAATTACTTATTATTGCTTGGAAAAATATAATGAAGCAATCTGTGATTATAGTGAAGTGATAAAATTAGATCCTGATTTTAGTCCGGCTTATATTAATAGAGGTTCGGCTTATTCTAAATTAGGAAAACGAGAAGAAGCTATCTGTGATTTTAGTGAAGCGATAAAACTAGATCCTGAGAATGCATTTGCTTATTGTAATAGATGTAATGCTTATTCTGAATTAGGGAAATATAATGAGGCGATTCAAAATGTTAATAAAGCTCTAGAACTAGATCCTAATTTTAGTATAGCTTATTTGAATAGAGGGATTGTTTATTATTGCTTGGAAAAATATGAAGAAGCGATCAAAGATTATGATAAAGCATTAGAGTTAGATCCTGATTATACTGACGCCCAAACTAATAGAAAATTAGCTTTAGAACAGTTAGAAAAAAAGTAATTTCTAAAAAGTAAATTTTTAAAAAATATAAAAAGCCACTCTATACTGAAGTGGCTTTTTTAAAATAGTGTGTTTATCTATCTGTTTGGCTAGATAGTCTTGGCTAAATAATCATCTTGAAGGAGTTCCTCTAATTGTAGTACCCCTTCATGCTCTAAATAGAATGTTTCAGGATAAATTCTTTTGTTTTGTTGAATTTTTTGTATAGAAAAAACAAGTAAATGATCTGCTACTCCTGCAGAAGAAAACGATACAGTCAAGGATGGATTATAAGAAGATTCTTGCTGAATATGATCTTTTATTTCGTGAAAAGTAAAAGCGGTAATCCTTTTTTGATATTCAGTATTGTTATTTATTGCTGTTGTTCGATAGCTTTTATATCGTTGAATAGCATTTAACAGCTTTTTTCTTTGAGATGTATCAAGAGCTATTGTATAGCCAGTTAAGGCTGGTTGAAAATCAATAAAAATGTATTGAGAATTAATATTTCTTTTTTTGTTTGTATCTATAGAGAATGTAGATGTCATATCAAACATTAAATCATAAGATAACTCTGGTGCAGATCTTTTTATTTGTGTAAATATAGGATTTACACTTATTAAGAGTAGGAGTATACTTAAAAGTATTTGTTTCATATTGGTGTTAGTCTCTCTATTTTAGATAATTTATTTTAGGTTTTATAATTAACTTATTATCGATAAAAAATTATTATTTTTCACTATTTTCAAATATATTTTTAGATATATTTTATTTTTATTAAATCATATGATTTTATTGCAAGTTATTTACGCAATCTATTGACTATTATTTAATCTTATTGTATAATAATTAATCGTTAACACTTATAGGAGGTTAATAATGAAAAAATTGCTAGGGTTATTAGTATTTCTACTTGGAGCTTGTACATCAGAGGAAGCTTTTGATAAATCTCAAGTTACCGTGGGGCTAGGGGCTTCCCCTGTTACGAAGGACGCTCATAAAGTTACAGATAATATTTCTAGAGCTGTTATTGTACATCTTTATGATGGTTTGGTAGCTATTACGACTAATGGATCTTTGGAACCAGGATTGGCAACTTCTTGGGAATATAAGAGTCCAACAAATCTTATGTTTACCTTAAGACAAGGGGTTACTTTTCATGATGGGCAACTATTAACACCTGAAGATGTTATTGCATCTCTTACAAGGCTAAAAAATACACCAGAATCTGAAAGCATGTATAACAAAATCAAAAGTATAACAAAAGTTGATGATAAGAATATTATGGTTAATCTAACTGTTCCTTATCCTTCTATTGTAGGCTATTTATCACATGCTAAAGCTGCTATTTACCCAAAAACACTTATTGATCAAATTGGTACTAATGCGGTAGAAACACCTATAGGTACAGGTCCTTATATATATGAAGAGTGGGTCCCTGGTGATAGAGTCACACTAAAAGCTAATCCTACTTATTGGGATGGAGCACCTGCTATTGAAACATTAAACTACAAAGTGATTTTAGATGAAAGTGTTCGTGCTATAGCTATAGAAACAGGTGATGTACAGGTTGTATTAGATGTAGGTTCTGCTGCTGTTGAAGGTTTGAAAGCTCAAGAAAATGTAACACTTGTTAATTTTAAACATATAGGAGTAGATTATTTAGGTTTTAATATGTCATCTCCATCATTAACAAATATTAAACTTAGAGAAGCTTTATACATGGCCGTAGATAAACAAGCTATTATTGATACTGTTTTATTTGGAATGGGAGTACCTGCATCAACTTTGTTTGATAATAGGATGTTTGGAGCATTAACAGAACCTGATGATCTTACTTTTGATCCTGTAGCAGCTAAAAAAATTATTGAAGAAGAAGGATTGATAGGTACTAAATTAACAATACTTGCTAATGAAGGAGCTCGTAGTAAACAAGCTGAAATCATCCAATCTTACCTCAAAGAAATAGGTATAGAATTAGAAATCAAAATTTTAGAATGGGGTACCTACTTAGAAACTTTAACACAAGGAAAACATCAGCTATTTTTATTAGGTTGGAGTAATTCTTCTTTTGATCCCGATTCTAGTCTTCATTCTATTTTTCATACAGATGGTGCAAACAATAACGGTTTTTATAGAAATCTTGAGTTTGATGCATTAGTAGAAAAAGCTGCAATAGAGCTTGATCCTAAAGTCCGTCAAACATACTATGAAGATGCACAAAGAATTTTAAGAAATGATAGAGCTACTTTCTTCTTATATGCTCGTGACTATACCTTAGCTTTTAAAAAGGGCTTAGAAGGGGTAAAGGTCATCCCTACTGGAGATCACAAACTCAACAAACTAGAATATAAATAAATAACTTTTTATTATAAAAATATTCAAAATTTCACAAAACACCCTTGCTTTTTATTGAGGGTGTTTTGTGATTATAGTATGGCGAGGATATCGGTAATAATTTGTAGAGAGAATGTTGACTTTATTATATAATAAAAAAGGAGGGTAAAGGTATGCTAAAAACATTATTTATAACTATAGGTGTTGTTTTGGGAAGTATTTTTCTCATTGCTATTATAGGAATGAGCTTGCCTAATCCTCGTATCAGTACAAATACCTTTTATGTTTTATCACCTATTGATGTTGTATGGAATCAAGTAACAAATCATAAAAACCAAGTACAATGGCGTAAAAGCCTAAAAGAAATTTCTATAAATAAAAACGATCCTAATCAATGGACAGAAATACCTCACAATGGGCCTTCTATTACTTTTAAAACAGGAGAATCGGTAAAACATTCAACTTATAGAATAGAGATCTTACCTATAAGTGGATTTCAAGGATATACAATCATAGAATTTAGTGAGGAAGAAGGTAAAAATACAAAATTGACATTCACAGAAGCTTCTGATACTGTAAATACTTTTCAAAGAGTCCTTGCTTATCTGTTTTATGATCCTAAAAAATCAATGGAAATATACGAAAAAGACCTAAAAGAATCTTTAAAAAATTAAATTAATATTATTTGAAATTTATACTATATAGGGGTATATAAATCATGAAAAAAGCGATATTATTTTTAGTACTATTTTTGAATAGTGCTGCGATATTTGGACAAGATAGTCCGTATTTATTTAAATCGTTCATCATATGGACTGATGTTACTTCAGGTGAATTATCTGAAAAAGATAGACTAGGAGAGGGGAATGAGTTTTGGCATGGTATGACTTATGTTCAAAATTTTGAAACAAATCCATGGCTTACAATGTATCTGTCTTTGGTATTTGCTACAGCAGTAAATGCTTATGATCCTGAAACATTTGGGATTGCCGAAGGATACCAACTACATCCTATTTTTGGAACACCAAAATTCTCTGTTGGAGTCAACTTAGGTGGGTATTTTACGGTTGGAGTGGATAGTTATGGAGAAATGACTAATAGTATTGATTATAGGCAAACTAGAGGAAAACACTCTATAGGACTACAAACTACTTTGAATTATTTTATGGTACCGGCTTATGCTAGTAGAAAAGGAATAGATCATTCTGAACTTAGATTGTTCACAGTTGGAGCAATCTATGACTATGTATTTAATCCACAATGGTCTTATAAACTAAGATTGGCTTATATGCTAGATAATAGCAATCCTGGTGCTTGGGAAAATGTTATTCGTTTAGAGAATAGAGTAGGCTTGAATTTTGGAGCTTTTTCTTCATGGGTGCAAGCTCGTTATGATAAAAAATTCAAAAACAGTTTTTCAGCCTTTGATCCTGATCCGCATGTATTTAGCTTACAGGCTGGTATAAGTTATTCTTTTACACCATGATTGTGAAATCATTTAAAATTAAAAAGCCCTCACTTATGTGGGGGCTTTTGATTTGTATAGGTAGTTTTTAAAAACCAGTGTTAGCCATTTTTTTTGTTATTTTCTTCTTCTATATGTTTTCCCAAAAAGAAAGCCCCTACGGTAGCAAGACCTGCAAAAACACTACCAATTATGACATTTGTTTTAAAATCATCATGCTCTTCTCGTTCTATCTCAAGTATTTGTTGAGTTTGTTTTAGCTCTTTTTTAAGTTCGTATAATTTATTAAGCATGTTTTTAATATTAAGAATTAGATCACTATCTGCAATAACTTTTTGTTCGAGATACAATTCTGGCATTGCCAAAAATTCTTGATAAGAAAAGTCATTTAGGTATTTTACATCGAGCCAACCGTCAATTTTGGTTTCACCACAAAAATCTTTTGGATTAATCTTTAGAAAATCTTTCTGAGGATTTCTAGTAATACCAATGACTCTAATCTTTCTATTACTTGGTTCATCAATGATATCAAATATTATTTTATAGTGATTACAATTTTCCTTAGTATCTGTCTTACCCCATAGTATTTGACCTGGAGTTAAGTGTGTTTTTCTAGTGATCTTTTCTTTATCGCCATAGATTTTTGTGTCATTTCCCATATAAGTACCCTCAATTAGTTTTCGTAAGTATTATAACAGACAATACTTATAATCACAATATTTTGATATGTTATGATTTGTCAGCTAAATAATAAAAACTCCATAATATAAAAAACCCCTACACCGTAAAGTGCAGGGGTTTTATTAAAGTACAATAATCGAGCGGAGTATGTTTTAGTGTAATATTAGAGTATAAATAATTAGCGTAGATTTATTTTAACCATGCATCGATCTCTCTTGAGCCAGCTTTTACAGATCCTGTTTTACCATCAGCAGTTGTGATAGTATATACAAATTCTGTACCAGATACAGTAACTGCATATTTAGCAGTATTAGCATCAGTAGCTTCATCAAAAGTTACTTTTTGTCCAGGTGATACTGGAGTAAACTCTTTACCATCTTTACTAAATGAACCAATTTTGGTGGTATCATCTTGAGTGGTTGCATCATCAAAAGCAGTTTTACCTTTGACTTTGTCTAAAAATGCTGTGTCTTCAGCAGATAGGGAACATGCCCCTAAAAATAATACTAGTCCTAGTGCTAGTAATTTAGATGAATTTCTCATATTCATCCTCCTATAAATATATTTTTTCCTTTCAAGAATAAGTCTTGAGGAGTCCTAATTTTTTTAATAGGCATATTTTTATAGGGGGATTTTTATAAATATGTTTAAAAACAAAAAAAGCCCACATATTTGAAAATATGCTGGACTCCTAAAGACTTTTAACTCATATCTATAAGAACATATTTTGCAAATAGTAGGCAAATTAGTTTATATTAATGCGTATGAGTCAATTTATCAGTTGAATGATTTTTGAATATATTTGAATATGTGAGAAAAAATATATTTAGTCAGTAGAAGTCCGTCATTAGTATACTATATAAAATATACTTTGTCAATATTTTTATAAATATATTTTATAGAGTAATGGATACTTATTATATAGTAAGATATAATATAGATTTTATCTGTTATCCACCCAGTAAGTACTATATCCAGCTATTAGCATTATAAATAGTATCTAGCCTGTACGTTGATTATTGAAGATGTTTTTATTTATTTTCATAATTTCTCCTAGAAACACGATTTTTTTGATAATATAAGAACGGAGATCTGAGATCTCCGCTCTTGATATTTAAGAGTTTCTACGATTGAAAATTTCAGTTAAAGTTATTTAGAGTCATACAAATATAGTGTAATATGGGTCTTATCCAGATCTTTAATCAGCATTTAATCGTAAGATACTACTACCATTAGAGATTATAGGTTGAAGTTCATAGGTAATTTTCCTACTGTTCTGTCTTTTGATAATAAAATATATCTCGTTATAATCAGTGTGAAAAACAATGAATAGATCTGTTTATAAAAAGTTATTTAAATACATGGCTTTTGTAGTGATAGTATTTAATATTTTATAAAAAAGCCCTCCAATTTATAGGAGAGCTTTTTTTGGTTTTAAAGATGATTTTTATTTGTTTGCAGAATCAAATAATATATAATATTATTTGATTTGAGAATTTTGAAATATATAAGCTTTTTCCATTTTATTCATCAATTCGTCTATAGTAAAACGATAGTAGTTTTCTACAAAACTAGCAATTTCATTTTTATTGAATGGTGATTTCCATTCATCTGAAATTTGATCAGGAAACATAATTCCCATGATAGCGCCAACTTCTACTGCAGTACTATCGACATCAAGACCAAGCTGTCCGCATATGAGTAAAGCTTTTTCAAAACTGTTTTCAGAAAAATACAATGCTAGAATAACTATAGCAAAATTTGGTATCGTATGCACCCAATGATAGTACTTTATATCATCTTGTAATAATTTAAAACTACTAATTGCACATGATGATGATTTGGCTGCTAAGATAGTTTTTTTATAAATATCATGTGTTAAAGTATCTTGGGGAATATAATTTTCTGTTTGTAAGACTAGTTCTTTTGTATCCTTATACACATACGCAAGTGACGTAATAGTAGCTAAATACATAGCAGTATACACTCCATTATAATGATGAGAGATAATAGCATCTTCATAAGCTGCTTTCATAGCACCTTGTGGATTGGCAGGAAATAACATTCCCCACAATCCTACACGCATTGACGCTCCTATCCACTCGCCAAAATATGGATAAAGCTGAGCCGTTTCTGGAGCTATGTAACCTCTCTGAAGACCTTCTAAGGCATATTTTTCGGCAGTCATTGCAAAAGAAAGATTTCTCACCCATTCCTTCCCTAAGTTATCTGCTGTTATATTTTTATCTGAACATAGCATATCTAAGTAGCACAAAGGAAATGTGATATCATCATTGTAAAGAGTTAATCCTGAACACACATATCCCTTCAACTTATCTCCATAAGTAGAACGCAATTTATTACCACTCCACCCTTCTAATGGTGTACCATAAGCACCACTGATAAACATAGCCCACCAAGCTTGTCTAGTAACATTTTTCCATTGTTCTCTGGATATTGAAACTGAATTTGAATCAACAAAATCTATACCTTGCGTAATCTCATCAAATGTAGTGGGTAAATTATAGGACCAGTACAGTGATTTTGTATCTTTTGGTGAATTACGTAAACTTTGATAAATTTTTGCTGTATATACTTTTAAATCATCGTATTGTTTTTGTTCCCATAAAACTGAAGCTTTTTCAAACAAACAATCAGCCTCAGAGACATCATACCCTTGAGTATAATGAGATGTAATTGCAGCGGCAATATTGCAATAAGGCACATTAGATGCTGGAATAACTAGTAGCCATTCTTCAAATAAATTATCTAGGCTTTTCTTGAAAAGTAATTGTACAAAAGAATCTTGTACAGGGAAGTCTTTAGCTTGTACTGAAAATTGCTCAAGCATATTTTCTTGATATTGAAATGAATACATAAATCCTCTTTATATTTCTTGTAAGTACCCAGAAGTCTTATCTTTACGTGAATAGAATGCTAATACAATAACAGTTACAATATATGGTAGCATTGATGAAAACTCTGAAGGAACATTATATTTTTGTAATGCAAAACTAGCTCCATCAAATATACCAAACATAATAACTATTAACAAAGTGTGTAAAGGGTTTGCTTTTGTAAGTATTAAAGAACTCAGAGCAATCCAACCACGCCCATTAGTCATATTTTCAGTAAATAATGAGATAAACCCTAATGAAAGAGCAGCTCCACCCAATCCACATAATAAAGAACTGAGCATAATAGATATAGCTTTTGTCTTAAAAACTGAAATCCCTACACTTTCTGCAGCATTATTATTAATACCTATTGCTCGAAGTCTTAACCCAAATGGTGTTTCAAAAATATGAATATGAACTATAAAAGTACACAGAATACCAACATATACAAGTATGTGATACTCCGAAAACAACACCCCTATATAAGGAATATCTGATAAAAATGGTATACTAAAACGAGGTAAAGCTTCTATTTTAGGGCTTTGAAAAGATCCTCTAGTATTAAATAGCAACCTCAATAAAAATGTTGTACCACCTAATGAAAGGAGATTTATAAGCAATCCAGTGATAAACACATTAATTTTTAACACAAGAACCATCAAGATAAAAAATAAGGCAAGTACAAAATTACAGGCTAATGCATATGCTACACCAGCATACCAAGATGAAAAATAATAACTTCCACAGATTGCAGCAAAAGCAGATATTAATAACATCCCTTCTAAAGCAATGTTAAAAACTTGCGATTTTTCTGTGTATATACCACCCAAAGCAGCAAATAGAGTTGGTATTGCAACAATAATACCTAAATGTATAATATCTATCATTGTTTTTCCTTATTTGTATTTTTTTGTTGTTTTATGGCGTTAATCCTAGTTAAGTAGGATCTACTTATTTCTTTTGTTGCTATAACACAAAATACGGTGATGCCTTGAAAAATAAGTGTAAACTCACTAGGAACCTTAGTACTGACTTCCATGCCAACAGAACCAGTTTGTAACATTGCAAAAAATAAAGCATACACTGGTACTAGTAAGATATTATTTGCTGCCATCATTGAAATCATAACACCATCCCAACCAAAATTACCCTCCAATCCTTGAACATAGTAGTTTTGAGTGTTTCCCATAAGAAGATATGCTCCTGTAATTCCAGCACAAGAACTAGCTATAATTGTAGAGATAAATATGATTTTTTTATTAGAACAACCGCTCAATCTTGTGAAAAACGGATTTTCGCCTTTTAATCTAATCTCGTATCCCAAATAATGTTTTTCAATAAAGAAATAACAAAGTAATACAAGTATTATAACGACAACAAAAGCACCAATACTTGGAACTATTGAAGTTTCTGATATAGGGAGAGATTGTATAGAGGTAGACCCTTTTTTTAGAAAGTATCCAGCAGTTAAAAAGGTAAGTAAATAGCGGGCAATAAAATTAAACATCAGCGAACCAATCATTTCATTCATATTGAGTTTAAATCTAAAAATCAATAGTATACCATTCCATAAACATGCTGCAAGGGAAGCTAGAATCAACAAAAGTGGAATTTGTATAAAAGGTGGAAAATTTAGTATTTGTCCAAAATAAAGAGTAGTAATTACACTTATAATCAATGTTCCTTGTTGTCCTAAATTGACATTACCCCCTATAAAGGTAATGCTCGCAGACAATCCTGTCAACATAAGCAGGGTACTTCTATACCTCCAAATGGATAAAGATATATCAGATCCAAAAGCACTTGTTATTAATACGCTTATACTTTGAATAGCATTATAACCTTGTAATTCTAGGAAGGCTATACTTATTGCAAAAGCACTAAAAAAACCTATAAGAATCGATACAAATTCTATTTTTTTATTTTTCATTAGTAGTCCCCATAAGCATTTTGTGACCAATTTTATTTAAGTCAAACTCACTTCTTTTGTAAGATGCAATAATAGCACCATCAAACATTATTAATAACGTATCACAAAGTACCATAAGCTCATCAAGATCAGATGATACTAAAAAAACAGCACTACCTTTATCTCGTTTTTCAAGTATAAGATTGTGAATGTATGAGATCGAATTCACATCTAAACCTCTTGTTGGTTGCTCTAAGACAGTTAGTGAGTTACTGTTTTCAGATTCACGTGCTAAAATAATTTTTTGTTGATTTCCACCAGATAAAGATGAAATAGGTAAGTGATAATCGGGGATAGAAATATTATATTTTTTTATTGAATGTGTATAAAATTCTATGATCTTCTTTTTATCAAAAAATCCCATGAATTTGTGAAACATTGAAGAAGTATGATGCCCCATGATAATATTATCTAAAATGCTCGCTATCTGGCAAGAGCTAAATAAGGTGCGGTTTGGAGATAC
This sequence comes from uncultured Brevinema sp., assembly GCA_947036575.1. Taxonomy (GTDB): domain Bacteria; phylum Spirochaetota; class Brevinematia; order Brevinematales; family Brevinemataceae; genus Brevinema_A. The sequence goes on from CAMQSH010000030.1 coordinate 10,727, forward strand.
AAAAGAAATATTTTTTCTACGTTTCTCTAAGGGTTGATGACTTATATCTTTTGTATCTAGCGTAATAGTCCCTGAATGTTGAGGTAATGCACCTATGATAACTTGAACTAATTCGCTTTGCCCATGCCCCTCAATCGCGGCTATCCCTGTGATTTCATATTTATTAATAGTTATATTAATATCTTTAAGACCAACGTAATTATCTGTTGGCGATAAATTTATATTTTCAAGTGATAAAATTGGAGTATTAGATGGGATCTCTTGTCTTTTTAGTAATTTAGATTCTTGTGAATCAATCATATCTGCAATAAGTTGTTTTTTTGATACAGGATTTTTATATAAATCTGTATAATGAGATATTAAAGTACCCTTTCGTAGAATACTTATTGTATCAGATATTTGTAACACATCTTCTAACTTATGACCAATATAAAAAATTGTTTTACCTTGAGATTTTAGTATATTAAGATATTCAAAAAATTCCTTACACTCTTGCGGTGTTAGTACTGATGTAGGCTCATCAAAAATCAAAATAGAACTGTCTAAAAATAGTAGTTTTAATAATTCTACTTTTTGTTTGGCTGCCACTGATAATACTTTAATAGGAGCTTCTATATTTAGATTGAAGTTATATTGCTCATTCTTTTGTTGAATAAGATCTTTCATTTTTTTTCTATCTAATAAGCCCAATTTTGAAGTAGGTTCATATCCTAGTAAAATATTTTCATAAACAGTCAATTCATCAAAGAGCATGAATTCTTGATGAACCATTCCTATTCCATTTTTCAATGCATCTTGTGGGTTTTTAGGCTCAAAAACTTGACTATTCAATAGGATTTCTCCTTCTTCAAATGGGATCAAACCATAACAAATTTTCATAAGGGTGGACTTTCCAGCACCGTTTTCTCCTATGATTGCATGGATTAAACCTTTTTCAAATGATAAGTTTATATTTTTTACTGCCCATAAATTTGGTGGGTAGAACTTCGAGAGATTCTTTATTTCTAAAATCATAGTATCCTTCATAGTTATTTAAGATTTTGAGCTAATTTTCCTTCTTTAACTTGATTAACATAGGCATCTAATTCTTCTAATAGTTGAGGAGATAGAATTGATTTTGTATGTTCATCAATTGCTAGAGAAATAGTACCATCTTTTACTCCAAATTTATGTAAAGACCCTCTAGGAGCTTCTTTATCAAGATATTTTTTATAAAATGTAGAAATTGCATTCCCATAATCTACCAAAACTGAAGTAACAACAGAACCTGGATATAAACCATTTTGATTGATATCTACACCTATTGCATAAGCGTTGTTTTCTGCGGCGCCTTCTAGCACTCCTAGGCCTGTTAAACCTGCTGCTTGATAGATAACATCGACACCTTCATTATATAATTGAGTTGCAGCTTGCTTACCTCTAGTGGGATCTGTGAAAGACTCTGTATACAATTCTCTAACTAAAATATTAGGATTCACATGTTTAGCCCCTAGTCCGAAAGGTGTTACAAAATCTTTTTCCATTATTGGATTTTTCATTCCTGCAATGACACCTACACTAGCTTCTGGATTAGCACGTTCGTTATCACTAGTTGTTATTATGGCTGCAAGTATTCCTGCTAAATAAGATCCTTGAGATACATAAAACTCTATACTTGATAGGTTGTTTTGTGGACTTTGCATAGGAATTGATAAACTCACCCATTGAATATTAGTATATTTATCTGCGTATTCTTGTAACAAACTTTCAAATCCATGTGGTATTACATAAACAATATCTGGAGTCCATTGAGTTACTAATTCTAATGATAATAGGTAACGACTAGGGTCATTGCCAATTTCAATAGTTAATGTCTCTGCATTGTATTCTTCTTTAAGGCGGTCAACACCTCTTTGTCCGTTATCGTAGTACCCTTTATCTCCTAAAGAACCTGCTATCAAATAAGCAATTCTTGGAGCTTCATTTTTTGTTTGAACGTTTTCAGCACAGGCAGTAGTAAGAATAAAAAATATTGATAATATAATAAAACGCATTGTTTACCCCTTATGTAATTTGTATATAATTATTTTTTTATTAATCCCTCAAGTAAATGAGTAATAACAGCTTTTTTATCACAAGAATCTAAAAATAACACTTCAGAACTCGTTTGGGTTATAGGTGTTTCTTGTAATATTAATGATCCAGCCTTATCGCCATCAACGACTGCTTTAACATAGACTTTTCTACCCTGAAAAAGATCAGGATAAAGAAGAGCGATTATGGTACAAGGATCATGCATACAATCAGAATTTGGTAATGTACCAAATTCTAAAAGAGATTTTGCTAATTCTATCATCTGATGTGAGCTAGAAAACTCATCTAATTCCGTATGTGATACTCTGATTTTAGTTGTAATATCTAGAGGAACCATAGTAATAGGAATTCCTGAATTGAAAACAATATTAGCAGCTTCACAATCACATAGAATATTAAATTCTATTTTTGTAGAGCCTCCCCCCATCATATATATACTCTTAATACGATTTTTCAAATTTGGATATCTAATAATAAATTGTGCAATGTTTGTTAATGGACCTACAGGCATTAGAATCCATTCTTTATTTGAAGCTAATATTGCATTAGCTAGATTTAAAGGCATATCTTGAGCTATAATTTTGTTTGAATGTTTCAAATTAGTATTTGCTAGCCCATCACTACCATGAGCGGCTAAACACAACTCTTCATTTCTAATAAAAGGAATGTTTGAAAGTCTAACATTAGCACCTTGGTATACTGGTATATTACTATTCATATACTCTGCTATGGCTAGCGCATTATAGGTAACAATGTCTATTGGAAAATTACCAACAACTGTACTAATACCTCCTAGTTCTATTTTGGAAGTGTTGTTTAGTAACCATAATAATGCAATAGCATCATCAATACCTAGGTCTGTATCAAACCAAATTAAAGGCTTCATGATACCTCCTATAAATTAGAAATTATAAATTTAATTAAACAACATACAAATTAAACAAGCACACAGTATCTAGAATATTATTAGATAGAAGTATTATAAAATAGACTAGATCTCGTGAGATTGGGGTAAAGCTCTTGTGTTTCTTATTCAGAACATAGGAGCTTTTTTTTAGAGAATAGCGAGATAATAAACGAAGTGAAATTATTGACACTATTGTCTTACCCCCACCCCCATGTTTTGATCAATACTGCTATGTAGTAACTAATCACATATTTATATTAATTTCTATTTCTGTAATTAAAAACAATATCTAAAAAAAAATCAACAAAAAACGACGTAGTCTTGAACATATATAAAAAAATATAAATTAGATAACACTATAATTACTTTATTTATCGTCTGAAAAAATTCTATCAAAATCGCTTAAATCACTCCATTTATATAGTTTACTAATAGAGAATTTTTCTTTAAGACAAACAATATAGTTTTTTTGAGAGTGTTTCATCATTAGGCAATCAATATCTGTTTCATGAGGGATAGAAGTGTATACAGCATTATTCTCAACATTAATAGATTCAACTCCTATATAACTACAATCAATATTAAATTTTGATAAAATTTCTTTAGAATATTCTCCACTAAAAGAATACAACTCTTCCTGTAAATTCCCACCCAGTGTAATTAAAGAGATATTATTTTGTTTAGATATAGGGTGCAAATCTAAAAAAATTTTTAAAACAGTAATAGAATTACTAATAATTGTAATATCTTTTTTGTTTATAATAATATAGGGACACATAAAAGAAACTGTTGAGCCTCCACTAAGCCCAATCACTGTATTATTTTTTATAGATAAAGCAGCTTTTTTTGCTACAATATTTTTTCGTTGTTCTAGCTGTAAGTTTGTATATATAAAATGACTTGCGGGTCTATAGATAACTATCTGATTTTTTACAAGAATCAATTTTTTTTCTCGCATTACTTTAAGCATTCTGTTTAAAGTAGCTGAACTGATATTGAAATGTTGTTGTAATTCATAAGTAGATATTTCGATACAATTGGAGATATAATCAAAGAGTTGTTCTTCTGTAATAATTTTTTTCATA
>CAMQSH010000031.1 GCA_947036575.1 uncultured Brevinema sp.
GCATGCTGATACGGTAAACCCTTGTGTAGATGTTGTTCCTGTTATTGATGGAGATTTGATTCGTTCCTCAAAAAATAGTGTTCTAGGTGCTGATGATAAATGTGGTATTGCAAGTATGCTTATTGCTCTAGATACTATTTTAGAAAATAATATTCCTCATGGAGAATTATTGTTTATTGTTTCTTCTGCAGAAGAAGTGGGATTAGTAGGTGTACAATATATTCCTCAAGATGTTTTTCAAGGAATGGATTATGGGGTGATTTTAGATTCTGGCGGTTCTGTTGGAAAAATAAATCTTAAAGCTCCTTTTAACTATACTTATACAATTACTGTTACTGGTAAAGCAGCTCATGCAGCTGTTGCCCCAGAAACAGGAATTAATGCTATTAAAATTGCAGCTGATGTGATTAGAGATCTACCATCAGGCCGTATTTCTGAAGATACTGTTAGTAATGTAGGAATCATAAATGGTGGATCTGGGCGTAATGTTGTGCCTGAAACGGTAACTATTGTTGGCGAATTTCGTTCTGTTGTTGATACTAAATGTGAACCAATTCGCAAACAAGTATTACAAGCTATTGCTAATCACAAAGAAAAAGCAGTAGATATAGTTTGTGATATGAAACAAGTTTGTGTTGGGTATAATTTTGATGAATCTACAGAAATTATTAAATTTGTTGCTCAGGGAATATCTAATCTTGGTATTACTCCAAGATATGAAGAATCTTGTGGTGGTACTAATGCAAATATTTATTCTACCAAAGGAGTTGCTGCTACAGTGATTAGTGTTGGTATGGAAAGTATTCATAGTGTTGATGAATATATTAGAATTCAAGATCTTATAGATACTACTAAATTAATTGTTAATTTGGTAGAAACAGCATAAATAATTACAGATAATAAAAATAAACCCACCTAATTAAGGTGGGTTTATTTGATTTAAGGATATTTTTATAAATCTTCGTTGTCTAGAGATTTTTCATCAGAATATAAAGTAGATTCATCACTATTTGTTAAATTGTCAATAACTTCTTCTTCTTCTTCTTCAGAAAACTCTTCTATTACTACTGTTTGGGAAAGGCTATCATGAAATCGTTGTTTGAGAATAGGATTGGTAACGATTAATGCAGGTAATCCCCAAGCCATCTCTATTAATTTTAAAGCAATAACACGAGAAAAAATAGAGAATACGGAAGGTCTTTCGTTTAATATAGTGGTAACTTTTATTTTTAATAATTTTGCCCCTATTGTTTGTCCTGTACTCCACCAGAAAATTCCAAAATAAAGAATAGAAATAGTTTGACTCAATAAAAATATAGAATTAGAATATTTACTTTGGATAATATGTATCCAGTAAGCAATATTTTGTTCTTGAGGAGTTAATGAGGAGAGACGAAGAAGGACTTCTTCAGAAAAAACTTGTTCTTCTGTTCCTAATTGTAAGCCACCATATTTTGTAATACTATCTAAAAGTAAAGATAATTCATCACCATAGATCCCCATTACAAAAGTAACCAGTATAACAAGTAATAGGGTGCTATCAATAGTATAAGACAGTAAACGCTTCCACCAAGGAGCTACTTTTAAGGCGTGTATTTTTTTTGTTTCTATTTTAAACAAGAGTTTTTCCTTTTATATAAATATTGAATTTTTATTCTCTATTTCAATTATACTTAATTTACCATATAAAATCAATTAAATAATAAGAATGGTATTTGATATATTTTTAGTTATCTCTTATAATATAATATTAGGGAAAGCATATTATATAAAGTGGGTTTAGTAAGTAATGATAGAAATTTTCAGTATTATTGGCGTTTTAACTTGTGTCGGATTATTTGTCTATTATAGATACACAGATACTAGAAATGTCAGTATGCAATCTTTAAAAGATTATTTGAAACAATCTGAAAAACATATAGAAACTATGCTAAGAAAAAAAGAAAAAGAATTTAATGATAAAATGATTGTTTCAGAAATTATTATTGAAAGAATGCATAGGTTGACTTCTACCTTACAAGAAAAACTAGATATTTTTGATCAAGATATTATTCAAGGTCAAGATCTTTATGATGCCTTAAAGCAAGAACTTGCTATGGTTGGAGAGGATCTGTTTGAATACAAAAAAATTCGTACAGAATTTAAAGATATTGAAGACAGAGTAGAGGGTATTTTAAATATTAAAAAACAGGCTGAAGATGGTACAGCAGATTTAAAAATTCTCAAAGATAGAATAAATGATTTTACTAAAGAATATCAAATGCTTACAGATGGTATAAAAACACAAAGCAGACACGAACTAGATAGCTTTTTTCATACAATGCAACAGGATTTATCTGATTATTTAATGAAGGCTCGTCAGCAATTAGCAGATAAAGATAATGAAATGACAGAGCAGATTCAAGAATTAGGAACAGCATCAGGATCAATGGCTAGTAATATCCGTGAATTTAAAGATTATGCACAGAATAGTATTGAACAATTGAAGCAAGAAAATGAAAAAGATTTAGAAATAGTAAAAAACATCACCGAATCAAACATTACAGATATCTATGATATGTGGGATAGAGTAAAAGAAAAAACACAAGAAGAATCAGAGGGTGTTTTGAGTTCTCTCACTTACCAAAAAGAATTTTTTGAAAATGCAGAGATCAATCTTCGTAATGAAATGGATCACTTTAACACACATTTGTCTACCTTATCTACAGAAATTCAGACTAGTTTAGAATTAAATGTTCAAGAAAAATCTCATGAATTAGATATGAAAATTACAGATGTTTATACAAATATTGAAAATCATGGGGCAGAAGTTAAAGCACATTTAGAAGAGGAATTGACTTCACAGACTACATCAGTAAGAGAAGAGCTTGATCGATTGTACTCAGCTTTTGTGGAGCAAGAACAAACGATAGAAGAGAAAATTCGAATTTTAAGTAGTCGTGTGAGCGAAAACTTGGGATTGGCTGAAAAAAATTATAATGAAAACTTAGATGAATTAAATACAACTATTATAGATACTAAAAAATATGCGGAAGATACCCTTCAAACAGTTACAATAAAAATAGAAGAAAACATCAAATTAATAGAAGCAAGTTTTAGAGAAAAAGCAGATGTAAATATGCTGAAAATAGAAGATAGCTTTAAAGAATCTAATCACGAGCGTATGGAACAAAGTATTAATGAAATTACTAAATCTTTAGAAGCAGAATTTAAAAGAAGTTATCAAGAAAATGTTGAAGAATTATTTGCTAAGGCAGCAGAGTTAGAAGAAGTAATGAAAAACAAATTTTTATACGTTAAAGATTTAGATTCCAAATTTGCTGAAATTAATGAAATGTTCAACAATGAAAAAGAAAAAATCATGCTTATGTGTACAGAATTAGAAAAAGATAGAGAAAATAGCACAGAGCTAATTTTACAACAGGTTAATGAGTATATGCATGAATTACAAGATGAATTAACAGTTTCGGTAAAAGAGTTTTTTGATCAAGGCACACAAGGATTTGCTAACGAACAAGAATTATGGAAAGAAAGATTTGATGAAGTAGTTACAGAAAGTCGAGATGAATTTCAAAGAATGAAACATGATATTGATAGTATTAATCGTTTTATTTCCAATATTGAAGACACCTCTCTTGCTGGGCTAAAAAGAGAAGCTGAAAGAATCGCTCAAGAAGCTGAATATAGAATAGATGATCTTAAAAAATATGTTAGTGATTTATTAAGAAGTGGGAAAGAGGACTTTCTTATACAAACAGATCAAGCAAAACAAGAAATTAAAGATCTAAAACAAGACCTTTGGAATCAAGAAAAAGAATTCCAACAATTAGCTCAAAAAGATTTAGATCGTTTGGATAATAAGATAAAAGATGTAGATAAATTATTCCAAAATTTTGTAAAAAAGTCAGATCGTTTGTCTAATGTAGAAGAATTAATGCGTAAACTTGATCAACAATATAATGATATTAATAATCTCAAAAAAGAGCTTAGTCAAATGTCGACTACTCTAAAAGAATCGCATGATTTAGGTAATGACACCGTCCAAAAAATTCAAGATTTTAAAATAGAATTAGAACAAAAAGCACATGAATTGGTAGAAAGTTCATCTGAAGCTGATAGAATGCAAGAATTTTTATTAGCAGCTATTCAAGAAGCGAATGGAGTGACTCAATTGTTTGCATCTCTTACAGAAGAAAGAGAAAAAGCTCAATCTTTAGAGGATTTATTATTAAAAAATCTAGAAATTTTTAATGAATTACAAGATTCCTTAAATCAACTAGAAACGAGAAAACAATTTGTTGATGAGATGATGAGTGCTATTAATTCTTCGGAAGAGAGTGTTTCGAATGTGATGGCAAATTCAGAAGAGATGGGTGCTCGTATGCATGAAATCAACGAATTTACACAAGATGTTCAAACAAAATTAAGTTCGCTACAACGGGAAATGCAAGAATTGGCAGGTGATCAGACAAAAGTAAAAACAGCTGTTTCAAAATTAAATGATTTGGATCATATGGTAATCCATATTGAAGAAGAAATGAAACGCTTAGAAAAAATGCGTGATTGGATTGCAATTGCAATGAATAACGTAGAGCGTATGGGAGCAAAAAAAGGCTTAGCACCTTTCTCTAGTGAAGAAAGTGGCTTAGATGATGCAAATGTTAAAAATGTTCTTCGTTTATACGAAAAAGATTGGAGTATAGGAGATATTGCTAAAAACTTAAAAGTATCTCCAGCTTATGTAGAACTGATAATAGAACGATATAGATCTTAGGAGATAAGAATGCTAGATATACACAAATTAGAACAAAATACAGAACAAATAGAAGAATTACTAAAGTTTCGTACAGAAATAAATCAAATAGATAAGGCACTTGTTATCAATGGAGAGCGTAGAAAAGCTCAAGCAAGAGCTGATGAGCTTAGAAATAGAAGAAATGATCTTTCTAGAGAAATAGGTATGAAAAAAGGTAGTGGTGATCACGAAGGTGCAGAACTATTATTAAAAGAAGCTGATCATATTAAAGGTGAGATGTCCGCTTTAGAGTTTACTCAAACGATGAATGAAGATAGACTAAAAGAAGTTTTAGAAAGAATCCCTAATATCCCTATGGACGATGTCCCAGTAGGCAAAGATGAAACTAGTAATGTAGAGATTAAAAAACATGGTATCCCTAGAGAGTTTAGCTTTGAAGCTTTGTCTCATGTTGATTTATTAACTAATCTTAAGATGTGGGAACCAGAACGTGCTACTAAAATTGCTGGTAGAGGATTTCCAGTGCTTCGTAATTTGGGAGCGCGTTTAGAAACGGCATTGATTAATTTTATGTTAGATCATAATATTTCTTGTGGTGCTGAACAAATGTGGCTACCTTTTGCTGTTGCTGATCATTCTCTTTATGGTACAGGTAATCTACCAAAATTTGGTGAAGATCTATTTAAAATAGAAGATAGTAATTTATATTTAAATCCAACTGCAGAAGTGGCCTTGACTAATATTTATAGAGAAGAAATCATGGATCTTTCTGATTTGCCGAGTCGCTTTACGGCTTATTCACCTTCTTTTAGAAAAGAGGCTGGAAATTATGGAAAAGACACTAAAGGTTTGATTCGAGTGCATCAATTTAACAAAGTCGAATTAGTAACGATTTGTAGAGCAGAAGAATCAAAAAATGAACATCAAAGAATGTTAGAAACCTCAGAAGCAATTCTTCAAAAATTAGAATTACCTTATCGTATTGTCACTTTGTGCCAAGGTGACATGGGCTTTTCAGCAGCAAAAACATATGATATAGAGGTTTGGTTACCATCTTTTGGGGCTTATAAGGAAATAGCATCTATTTCTAATTGTTTAGATTTTCAAGCTCGTCGTGCTAATATTCGTTATAAACCAGAAAATTCTAAAAAAACAGAGTTTGTACACACCTTAAATGGCTCTGCATTAGCGGTAGGACGTACCTTGGTAGCAATATTAGAAAACAATCAACAAGCAGATGGATCTATCACTATTCCAAAAGCTTTACAAGATTATTTCAAAATGGATACTATTAAAAGTATATAAAGTTTACTATTTTACAAATATACATTGACAAATGAGTTAAATTATTATTACAATAAAGATACATGATGATTATTTGTAGAAAATTTATAGAGGTTATTTATGAGAATAATGATATTAGCAATATCTTTACTAATGCACAGTTATTCCTTTGGGGTAACGAATGAAACTATTTTTTCGGTACTTACAAATTCTACAGGTATTCCTAATCCTCCAACAATGGCTACTCTACCTTCTTTAGAAATTGTGTCTTCTATTCTTAATCCTTCGAATACCATAGATGATATTAATGAGCAGTTTATAGATGATGAAACGTATACAGGAAGTGAAGCTTTATATGTGCCTGAGAATATGCAAGGTGTTTGGTGGCGTTTTTATACACAAAGTACTAGTTTGTTTAATATCACGGCTCTTAGTGAAGAGATATTGTCTTTTGATAATGATGGTACAGCACTATGGTTACAAGATGTAAAAACTACAAGTACTGTCCATTCAAAATCTCAGCGAAAATTACAAGTTTCTTATTTTGATTTATTTAATCACATGTTCTTTGTATTTCATTATAGAAATCAAGATCCAACTTCTCAAAAAGTACGTGATAAACAAGGTTTTTTTATCCGTATGTTATCTGATCAATCCTATATGCAGATGTCTACAAGTCCTAATTTCGAACCAGAAAAAAGTATGTATTGGAGACGTTTTCCAAAATATAACAAAAAAGAAAACTTAACAAACACAATTGTTACGAATGCAATTATTACTAATATAGTAACAGTAACTAATACAACAATTGAATAATAACAAAGAGGTCTTTATGAATAAGATGTTATTGGTATTCTCACTTTTTATATTCACAAATATTTCTTACTCTGAACAACAAGTTAATCATGCTGCTTTACAAGGTGTATGGACTTATTTTCATATTACTACAGATTTTTTTACAGAAGATAAAATGGTGGGTGCTGAGCAACGTTTGTTTTTCCAAGATGGTCAGAATGTTACCCTTACTGTTTTAACAAAAGAAAATGAATATTTACAGAATACTTCTTATAAATTACATTATACTTTGTCTCTCAGAGACAATGTTCCTTATATCACTCTTTTTTCTACAGAGAGTAAACAAGTCTTGGGTGCCTATTTAAGAATTCCTTATGAGGGATCTCTAGAAATGGCAGGTGATCCAAGCTTTAGAACAAAAAAACAACTCTATCAACGACAAACAGATGTCATAGAAGAGTTGCTATCTTTACCAAGAAACATAACTAATTCAAATTAATATTTGATACGTTAGTTATATATTAAATTTAATTCTCTGCTGAAAGAGAATTAAATTTAATATAATCATGTGTTAAATCACAAGTCCATAACTCTGCATCATGTGATCCTATTTCCAAATCAATAGTTATTGAACATTCAATGGCATTCATGTTTTGTGAAACATTTGCAATATGAGATGTATTTGGTTGCCCCTTTTCAAAAAGAACAGTATTATTTAATAATAGAGTAATACTGTTAATATCAAAATCTACATTACTCGATGAAATAACATTGATAATTCTTTGCCATGCTGATTTTTGTCCAAAAAACCCTGTTTTTACTTGATAGGATTCTGAAATAGATCTCACTAAAGTTTCAGCTTGTTCAGGAGTAGCTGCATTTTTTACTTGTAATTGAATAAGTTTAGTTGTTCCTAATCCTTGTTTAAGTAATAATTTAGAAATGTTTAATAAAAGGTGTTTTAACATATCAACAAAAATAGTAAATCGAGGATCAGATTCTTTGGAAATCAAAATGTTTTGAGCTTGTCCATTAGCTAACAAAAATACAGAATCATTAGGGCTTAGATCATTATCTATAGAAATTCTATTGAATGATTGGTCAATAGCTAGTGATAACGCCTTTTGTAGTAAAGGGATAGAAATATTAGCATCAGTAGTGATAAAAGCAAGTAAGGTGCCATGCATTGTTTCTAACCATGGTTTTATCATACTTTCACCTTTTACAGATGCTCCAATAGTGATTTTTTTGTGGTCTTCTATTTTGAATCGATATGCTAAGTTTTTTTGTCTAGTATCACTAGTGGAGATACCAGTACCGAAATTTCTAATATTTGTTTCGTTAGGAATAACATTAATTAGGCGTTCAATGCCATATTTGACACGTGTCATATTTAAAGGAATACCAATAGCTCCAGTCGATGCAACTAAACAAGACCCTTTAGGGATTTTTAGGAGTTCTTCTGTTAAGTCTACCATTTGTTGAGCGTTATCGACCCCTTCTTGCCCTGTTAAGCAATTAGCATTACCACTATTGATCAAAATAGCATGACAAGGATGCTTAAGACGTTTTTTATCAATAGCGATATGAGCACCTTGAATACGGTTTTTTGTAAAAGCCATAGCAACATTACAAGGAGTGTCACTTAAAAGTAAAGAAATATCCTTATATCCCCCATTTTTTAAGCCACAGGATACGCCAGTCGCTCTAAATCCTTGAGGAGCAGTTACTCCATCTTCTAATTGTTGTATCTCAACCATTACCAATCCTTCTTTACTTGAATATTTATTAACTGAATTTTTACTAATTTTTATTGACTTCTATTAACGGCTTGCTAATTTTTCTCTGACAAGGGTGTCAATTTCTTTTAATTTACTTTCATCTTCTTCAAGCATTTGAATAATATTATCACGGCCTTGTCCCATACGTTCTTCGTCTTGGAAATACCAAGATCCTTTTCTTTCAATAATTCCTAATTCTGTAGCAGCATCAACAATACAAGCAACTTTAGAAATACCTTTTCCGAAACGAATTTCAAAGGTAGCATTTTTGTGAGGAGGAGCCATCTTATTTTTAATAACTTTGGCAATAACGAGATTTCCGACTACTTCATCACCACGTTTTAGCTGTTCTTTTCTACGAATTTCGATACGAATAGAAGAATAGAATTTTAAAGCCATTCCCCCAGTGGTAGTTTCAGGACTCCCATAAATAACTCCAATTTTCATACGAATTTGGTTGATAAAAATGACAGAACATTTAGCTTTACTAACAATATGAGTGAGTTTACGTAGGGCTTGACTCATTAAACGAGCTTGCATACCCATTACAGAATCTCCCATATTACCTTCGATTTCATTTTTAGGTACAAGAGCAGCAACAGAGTCAATAACGATTAATTCTACAGCTCCACTACGAACAAGAGCTTCAGTTATTTCTAAGGCTTGCTCACCATTGTCAGGCTGTGAAATAAGAAGATTGTCAATGTCAACACCAATGTTTTTTGCATAGTCAGCATCTAAAGCATGTTCTGCATCAATAAAGGCACAAGTAGAACCTTGTTTTTGTGCTTCTGCAATTAAACTAAGGGTAAGAGTGGTTTTACCAGAAGCTTCTGGTCCATAAATTTCGGTAACACGTCCATAAGGGATACCGCCTACTCCAAGAGCTAAATCTAAAGTAAGAGCTCCCGTAGGGATAACAGGTACAGCTTCGACTTCTCTAGTCCCAAGACGCATAATAGAGCCTTTACCATATTGTTTTTCAAGCTGGTTCATTGTTGCATCTAAGGCTTTTCTTTTGTCTTCTGAAATTTCTGACTTGGCGATATCTGCCGCACTAGGTTTTTTTTCGACTACTTTTTCTACTTTTTCTACTATTTTTTCAACTGCTGGGATATTTTTTTCTTCACTCACAATGAAACTCCTAAAATATAAAATATATGCTCTATACTATAACATAGATATCTGTAAATAACAATAAATATTTTAAGGATATATTTAAATAGTAACGTTTATTCTTGCATGAAATCGATTTATTAGTTATAATAAGCTCTATATATAATATTTTAATCTATTGGAGGATTAATGAGATATTTATTACTAATCATGATAGCACTACCAATGAATTTGTTTCCTCAATCTGTAGTAGTGTTCAACGCGACTTCTGTTATTGATATTATAGAAAAATCATCATCAAAAATTAAAAGTTTTAAAGGAAGATTTGTTTATAAAAAAGATAATAAATCTTATTCAGGGTATATGATTTATGTCGTACCTGACAAATTGTTAATGCAGTTTGGGACAGAATCTAATCCTATAGATAAAAAAATTGTATCAGATGGTAAATTTATTTGGATCCAAGAGGGTGATATTATTGCTCGTCAAAAAATGGGTGAGAATACCAATCCTATTACTGGTTGGAATATTAGAAAATTAAGAAGAGAATATATTGCAACTGCACCAAGTTCTGGTTTAGAAATTCAATATGGATCTATTCCTGCATATCAAGTTATTTTTGAACCAAAAGTCAATACCACTAGTTTTCGTAGTATTGATATGATAGCAGACCGAGAAGGCCTTATTAGACGTGTAAAAGCAATTTCTAGAGTTGGTGTGGTAACAGAACTGTCTATTTCTTATTCAGAATTCAATAAAGAATACGGTATAGATGAATTTGTTGTTAATACAACAGAAGATTCTCAAATTTACGATAATATTTTTGAATAAAAATAGTAGGAATAAAGCAATGAAAAAATATTATTTATTACTAATTACTTTTTTAATAACAACTTCCTCTTGTGCAATACAAGGTGAGGTTTATAGACTTCAAACAAGAATCAATTATTGGCATCAATTATTAAATGATGACGAAGAAAAAATGTTTGCTCAAAATAAAGTAAAAGAATTAGGATTGATTCTAGATCAAAAAGAAGAAAGTGATCCTCAATTTAAAAAACAAATTCGTGAAGTACGTATTAACGAAGCCATTATGAGTTTTGATGGTGAACAGACGGTACATTTCTTTTACAATGTGTTATTAAAAGATCTTGCAAAATTTTCTTATGAAGAATTTATAGATTCTTTGTCTACAGAAGGTAAAATCCAATTTATTCAAAAGACTCTTCCAAACACTATTTTTACAGCGAAAAACTCATTGTTTAATAATGCACGTAAAGATTATGGATTTAATAGTTTTACAGATGAAGAAATATTAAGCTATTATAGGACGATCTCTTTTCCTGCTAATTATTATGTTGTAGTGTATGATATGTTAGCTTTTTTAGCAAAATATCGTAGTATGGATCTTTTTTTACACGGTGATATTATAGGTACAGTAGATATTTTTAATAGTATAGAAAAATTAAAAAGTTCAAAAAGTATTTCGGTAAGAAAACAGGCAGAAAATGATTTGAAATTATGGAGTGATTTTAAACAACGAACTTTTCTCACTTCATTATCTGACGAAGAGTTTGCACAGATGCTTCTTATTGTTTTACCAGAAATGGATACCACTGTAAGAGTGCAAACAATAGACAATATCAAAAATAGGTTTAAGGAAGAATAAATGGCGATTATCCCAGAATTACAAGAATTAATAAATCAAATAGTAGAAGAATGTGAAAGATTAACAATGGAAGATATCCAAGTGTATGATGTAAAAGGACTTACATCTTTAACAGATGCTGTAATTATTGCTACAGCAACACATGGTCTACAATTAGATGCTGCTCGTAGAAGTTTATCTTTGATGGCAAAACAAGCTGGATATATGGTGCAAAATCGTACAGAAGATTATTCTGAAGGGTGGTTGGTATTAGATTGTAGTGATTTAGTAATTCATGTATTTATAGAAGAAAAAAGAGATTTATATGATATCGATAGTATAATGAATGCTATTCTTCATTCTCGTTCTCTTCCATCAAAAAAAGAAGATGATTTTGATGGAGAAGAAGAAGGAGAACTTTCTGAACAAGATCTAGAAGAAATTCTTGATCAACTTACAGAAGAAGAAACTCAAGAATTTATTAAGATCTTAGAAACAGAAGAAGAGGATAACAAACAATAAATCATTTATTGTTTGTTACTTGGCACGATAAATAGGGGTTCTTTAGCGTGTTTTTTAATCTTTTTATAACTAACACTAGAAGGTTTTCTCTTTTTGGATTCTTTTACTGTTGTTAGGGTAAGAATATCAAAATCATCATTGTCTTGTACTAAGGTAACAAAAAATCCTTGTTGTTTTTGTACAGTATCATTTTTGGGATCTTGGTCTGGTTTATGAAAAACTATAAATTGTTTGTTATCTCTTTGGAGAATACTATAGATACTTTTACCTCGTAATTCCTCAGAGCTATTATCATAAATAAATACAATGCTATCCGCATGAAAGATTAGTTCTTCTTCATAATAGGAAAAAGTTCCTTGATTATCATCAGTCCAAGGTCTATAGATACCATAAGTTCTATACCATGTTCCTTCTAATAATTTTATATCTATATCAACCCCTAGTACTAAAGAAAAAGGTTGCAATAGGAGCAAAAACAATAATTTTTTCATGATGAATACCTCTTGTGTTTTATACACTAACAAATTAAATATAATTATTTTATTGAACAATAGTCAAGAACAGAAGGTGAAAAATGATTATAACAATAGATGGTCCTGCTGGGGCTGGAAAAAGCACAATATCTCAAGAGTTTGCAAAGGCAATAAATTATGATGTGTTGGATACAGGGGCTATGTATCGTTGTGTTGCTTATATAAAAAAAGAAAGTGCCTTATCTCTAAATGATGCTCTATTTCAACAAAAAATTTTAGATATGAATATTGTTTTTCAAAATCACGAAATTTTCTTAAATGGTAAAAACGTTACTAAAGAAATTAGAACCCCAGCTATAGATATAATTACTTCCGTAGAGGTAAGTCCTCATTATTTTGTGCGATCAGAAATGTGTAACCTCCAAAGAAAAATGGCTCAAGATAAAAATATGGTAGTAGAAGGAAGAGATATGGGATCAAATGTGTTTCCTGATTCTCCTTTAAAGTTTTATCTAACGGCTAATTCACAAGTTAGAGCTGAGAGACGCTACAATCAATTATTAGAAAAAAATATTCATAAAGATCTCAAAGAACTAGAAAAAGAAATCGAAAAAAGAGATTATGAAGATATGAATAGAGTACACAACCCCCTCTGTATTCCAGAAGGCGCTCATATTATTGATACAAGTGATTTATCATTACAAGAAGTATTACAAAAAATGTTGGAAATATTCCAACAAATATTATAATATAGGTAGTTTGAAGAAAGGAGCTATTATAGTGAGTAAATATATAATATACTTAATTTTATTAGTTAGCCAAGTATTATTTGCAGAAACCATTGTTGAATCAAAAAGTGCTATTGAATTAATAGAAAATCCTTCTGCACAAATAGTAGATAATACAACTAATACTAATATTTTAGAAATTGATACAAACACGAATATTTTGAATATTGTAGAAAAAATAGAAGAAGATGAATCCTCCGTAGAAGATGGGGAATTTTCTGTTTCTAATATTTTTAGAGTGTTACTTCTTTCTTATCCTCATATTGTAAAGCCTGTTCCTCAATCAGAAAATCCTTATTATCCAGATCAGGCTATTAATGTAAGAGGGATTACTTTTTATAATGTTAATGGACGTTTCCTTCCTGAAGAAGAAAGAAAAAATTGGAAGAAATATAATTCTAATACTATTTATACATATCCTAGAGAAATCCCAGATCCAGCTATCAGAACAAAAAGTGAAATTTCTCTTATGAAAAAACAAAGTGCAAAATCTTATAGAAGAAGAAAAAAGCCAACATACTATGGCTTTCATCAGGCACTATATGGAATGAGTAGCCTATCAGATACCAATACTCAAATTATGAAAGCACGTCTTTTTGGTAAACAAATTTTAATACATCAGTTTGCTCATGATTCTTTAAAACAAGTAGAAAAAGAAGTATATGCTTTAACAAATGATGATAAATATAAAGTAGAAGTAAAAAAATTCCTCAAAGAAGGAAATACAGTTTATTCTTTTTTTTGGCGGACAATTGCAGGATCAAAATCACGAAGTTTACATTCTTATGGAGTAGCAGTGGATGTCTTGGAAGAAAATTCTAAAAAAGCAATGTATTGGCTTTGGCGACAGAACCAAAAGATAGATTGGATTAAAGAGCCTATTAGTGTTCGTTGGAATCCTCCTAATTCTGTCGTGCAAGTTTTCGAAAAATATGGTTTTGTTTGGGGTGGGAAGTGGAACTTTTATGATACGATGCACTTTGAATATAAACCTGAAATATTAATATTGAATGGTTATGATGTTATCTTTTTAAACCAAGAGGCAATACCTGTAGTAATAGAAAATCCTACTAATCAAACAGAAGTACAAAACTAGTAAATAAAATATTTATTAAAAACGCCTTGTATAAAACAAGGCGTTTTTATTTTTAAAGATAAATGTTCTTAAAATTCTTCTTCCCAGTCATTATGATTGGCAGAGGTTTCATAAGAATGTTTGTAACATAATCTAGCAACTTCTGTAACTATATCATAAAGAAAGACTTCATTTTTTGAAAGAATAAAATCTTCTTTACCTGTTGTGTGTTCTGCTTGGATTTTATGTGAAAGCAAAAGATAATTGTCTAACAATTTGTGGACACCAATATCACCAAAATCATTTTCGGATCTGATATCTTCCATTAATTGAATATGAGCAGAGAATTGTTCTTCTGAGAAGTCACGAATAACTTCCAAATTACTGTTTTTAAAAGAAACCATTGTTTGTCCTTAGTTAATATTTTATATATTATAA
>CAMQSH010000032.1 GCA_947036575.1 uncultured Brevinema sp.
ACGAATAACTCCAAAAAGTTTTCTTAATAGGTATTTTTTTATATACTTCTACTTGTTAGAATTAGTAGTAATTTACTTTAGTACAATGAATATGAGTATGGATTTTATATAATGATATTTGGTGGTAAGAAGTAACTAAGAGCCAGATCAGGTGTATTGGTCTTTTTTAAAAGTAAATCAATTGTTTTCTCTGCAGCTAGTTTAGGGCAAAAATATACCATCGATATTCCTAAAATTTCTAACATTGGGGAATAATCCAAGCTAAATATTTTTAACTTTAACATGGATTCCAATCCCCTTGTTTCCTTCAATAGTTTAAGAACAGCAAAACATATATCTTCACTAGTTGTAATAATACTATCACAATTCTCTAAAAATTCTTTTTGCTGAAGTAATATATCATAGATATTATGCCAATTATCAAAGTCTACAGTAATAGTATCTCCCCTAATATGAGGATAACTATTAATATGTTTTTCAAAATACATAGATCGTTGTTTAGCTGTAGATAAATAAGGATCTCCATTAATTAATAGAACATTCTTTTTATCTTCGTAAGCTAGATGTTGTAAAATGATTTTCATAGCTTGTTCATTATCTTGTACTATTTGAAGTTCAATACCCAAGTCTTCAATCTGTCTGAATAATGAAACAATAGGCACTTTAAATTTTTTACGTCGAAGAAAAGGATAGGAGTTTTTATTACTATGAGGAGCCCATAACAAACCAATAGATGGAGATAATATTATAGATGATAAAAATTCTTCTTCTTGTTTAGGATCTTCGTGATAAATATGTGGGATAATTTGTATACCTTGCTTTGATAGTAATTCTATACAATGAATTAAGAAGTGGGTATAAAATTCATTTAAAAATGGAATGACGATATAAACTTTTTTTAAAGAATTTATAAAAGGATCGCCTTGTGTTGCTTGGTGGATTTTTTGTAATAGTTCGGATTTAGCAGAATATGGATTTTTTAATATTCTGTAAACAGTTGATGGAGAAATATTAGTGATACTGGCAATTTCTCTAATAGTCATAAAAGCCCTTATGTTTTATTGTATGGATTATATAGAATATAGTTATTATAGCCTATTTTTTTGAGTTATGCAAGCATCTTTTTTTTTATTTTTAAATAAATATCGTAAAACTATATTATATAATCAAAAAAAACGTGAAACAAAAAAAAATTCATAAAAAAGATAGCCAACTATAATTAGAGATAACTCAGTGTAATATTATATGATAAAACACGTTTTATACGTATTAATTATTTGTCAGTATGCAATTAAATAAAAATCACAAAAAAAAGAAAAATCGACTGTAGTTAAAGATAACTCAGTAGAATAAAGAAAAACAATATAGGGTGAAATACCAGTATAATTGAAAATTGTTTTATAATATATAATTAAGATAAAAGAAACATGAAACAAAAAAAAACTTGCGTTAAAATTAAAATCACCTATAATTAATAATAAATTAGTGCCATAAACAGTTATTTATGGTGTAAAGTTGGATTTTAATGAATATTTAGCGATATTTTTGTGGAAAACGGAACAAAATTGCTGTTTGAGAAAATTTAAACATATATTTGTAAATTCAAATTTTAGAGGAATACTATGGTATCAATGAAAGAGTTGTTACAAGATGCTCAACAACAAGGCTACGGAATAGGTGCATTTAATATTACTAGCACAACCTATATAGATGCAATTTTAGATGCAGCACAAGAAAAAAAATCTCCAGTAATTATTGCTATTTCTGAAGGGCATGTTAGAAAAGGATATGTTTCTTTAGAAGCAACAGTAAAATATATTCAACAAAGAATTAAAGGATTATCTATCCCTATTGCATTACATTTTGACCATGGGGAAACTATAGAAATGATAGAAAAAGCTATAAATTGTGGCTTTACTTCTGTTATGATTGATAGGTCTCATGAAACTTTAGAACAAAACATTAAAGACACTAGAATAATCGTAGATATTTGTAAAAATAAAAACATTAGTATTGAAGGGGAATTGGGCATGATAGGTGGAAAAGAAGGAGATGGGCATATTAATATAGCCGATTCTTCTTTATTTACAGATCCTAATATTGCATTAAAATATATTCAAGAAACAAATGTTGATGCATTGGCAGTAGCT
This sequence comes from uncultured Brevinema sp., assembly GCA_947036575.1. Classification (GTDB taxonomy): domain Bacteria; phylum Spirochaetota; class Brevinematia; order Brevinematales; family Brevinemataceae; genus Brevinema_A. The sequence goes on from CAMQSH010000032.1 coordinate 2,151, forward strand.
ATAGGTAATGTTCATGGACGATATTCTGGAAAACCAAACTTAGACTTCTATCGCTTACAAGCAATAAAAAATCAGGTAGCTATTCCTCTTGTTCTTCATGGAGGATCGGGCATATCAGAAGATGATTTTAGAAAGTTAATTCAGAATGGGATTTATAAAATTAATTTTTACTCAGGAAATGCTCAAGTAGCATATTCTTCTTGTAAAGAATTTATGGATACAGATCCTCTTCAAAGAGGAGTAGATATAGGTGAGTTATTTAAAACAGTATACAAATCTGTAAAAGAGAACGTAATGCTACAGATGGATATCTTTATGAGTAGTAATAAAGGCTAATAAAAAATATCTAAGATAGAGGAAATACAAATGAAATTTGAAAAAAACAAGGATCTTGATGTTATAGCTATTGGTCGTGCTGGAGTTGATTTTTATGCAAAAGATCTGGAAACGGATTTTAACAAGGTTACAAGCTTTGAGCGGTATGTTGGTGGGTCTCCAGCTAACATTATAGCTGCCTTAGCGAAAAGAGGTGCTAAAAGCGGTTTCATTGGGAAAGTTTCTGATGATATGCTGGGTAACTACGTATTACATTATTTCAAAGAAAATAATATAGATATAAGTAATATATCTATAGATAAAGAACTAGGAACTAGAGTTAATTTAGCTGTTACGGAAACTAAGGCTACAAACTGTGGTGTAGTAATTTATCGTAACAATGCTTCAGATATTGCAGTAGAGATGAAAGATATTAATGAAGACTATATTAAACAGGCAAAAATACTTCTAGTATCAGGTGCAACATTAGCAATTAGCCCTTCTCGTGATGCAAGCTTGTATGCTATAGAGTTAGCCCATAAGCATGGGATTAAAGTTGTTTTAGATCTAGATTATAGAGCATATTCATGGACTTGTCCAGAAGAGGTTTCTTTATATTATGATATTGCAGCAAAGAGAGCAGATATTATTATTGGCAATAGAGAAGAATTTAATGCTTTAGAGTTTATTTGGAATAAAGGAAACGTAAGTGATAAAGTGTCTGCGAATTATTATTTTAACTATTGTGCAGAAATTGTAATTATTAAACATGGTGAAAAAGGATCAACAACATTCTTAAAAGATGGTTCTGAAATACAAGGCTCTTTGTTTACAATGCCTTCTATTTTAAAACCTCATGGTGCAGGAGATGCTTTTGCTGGTAATTTTCTTTATGAACTATTACAAGGAAATACCATTCAAAAAGCTCTGGAATCAGGTGCAGCAGCAGCAGCTTTAGTTGTATCACAACATATTAGTTGTTCAGAAGCAAATCCAACAACAGAACAGTTAGAAAAATTTATAACAAAATACAAACAAGGAGGATTTAATGCCTAAACATATTTTACCTTATGAAAATAAGAACCAACCCATTATTAATAATAACGATATGACCCCAGAAATTTTCTTTAATGTTGTTCGTCTTAAGAAAGGAGAGGAGTTTACTCATCAAGCTCCAGGGTATGAGACGGTATGTGTTCTGGCTTCTGGAACTGTAAATATTACAGTAAAAGACAAAGAATTCACTAACATAGGAAAAAGAAAAGAACTATTTCAAGGAAGACCTGAAGGTGTATATGTTCCTCTGAACGCAGTGGCTAAAATCATCTGTGTTTCTGATACCGCAGAAATATTTATTGCTGGTGGTGTATATGATGAAGAGTTAGAAGCATTTGCTATTTTACAAGATGAAGTTGATAAAGTCCAATATGGAAGTGACGACACAAAAACACATCGTAAAATTTTTCATGTATTGGGACAAAAAAATAAAGAAAAAACAGGACGACTTCTTGTTAGTGAATTATTTACGGTAGGAGCTGGAGGTTGGTCTGGATTTCCACCACACAAGCATGATGAAGATAGAAATGATAGTGATGGTAAAATAATAGAAACGAATTTCCCAGAAGCTTATCACTTTAGATTTAATCCAGAAAATGGTTTTGCCGCCCAGTTTCTTTATGTAGGAGAAGATGATTTTGGACCTGTAGCTCATGTAAAGAATGGAAGCACAATTCTTTTAGATAAAGGATATCACCCATCTGTTGTAGCACCAGGATATGAAATGTATTATTTCACAATTTTAGTGGGTAAGACATCAAAGTCATTGGTTCAATATTTTGAACCTGCTCATGCTTACCAGTTAAAAACTATTCCAGGTATCATGGATATGGTTAATAAATTCAAATAAATAATTAACGAATTAATAACTTCAAATAAATAAAATGAACTTTCAATCAATATAAAATAGTTGAAAGAATCAGGAGAAAATTATGATTAATGTAGCATTAGTAGGTGCAGGCCGTATTGGTCGAGTACATTTAGAGTCTCTTACGACCAAATGTGCTAACGATGTAAATCTTCACACAATTTGTGATGGAGTAGCACCGGATTTAGAAGAGTTAGCAGCAGATCATAAAGCAAAAGCTGTCAGAGATTTAGAAGATGTGTTGAAAAACCCAGAAATTGATGCTCTTGTTATCTGTACCCCAACAGACACTCATTTTAATGTCATTCAAAGAAGCTTGTCAGCAGGTAAACATGTATTTTGTGAAAAACCTATTTCACAATCTCTTAGAGAAACATTAGACGTCGCTGAATTAGCTGAAAAACATAAAAAAGTGTTTTTAGTAGGTTATAACAGACGATTTGATTTAAATTATAGAAAAGCACAAGAAATTGTAACTAGTGGAAAAATCGGTCAATTACAAGTTCTTCATGCAACAAATTATGATTATCCAGGAGCACCATTAGAGTATTTAATGGATTGTGGCGGAATTTTCATGGATCAAGTATTGCATGATTTAGATTTATTAAGATTCTATACTCAATCTGAACCAGAAGTAGTTTCTGCTATGGGTAATGCAAATGCATTCCCAGAATTAAGAACTATCGGCGATGCTGATGTTGTAAATTGTATTATTCAATTTAAATCTGGTGTTATAGGTTCTGTAGATTGTTCTCGTTTTGCAACTTATGGCTATGATCAAAGAATAGAAGCTTTAGGAACAAAGGGTGGAGTATGGTCTGAAAACAAAACAACAGATAATATCCGTTATTCTACTTCTGGAGGAACATTAAGTGACAATCCTATGCCTGGATTCTTAACTAGATATATGGATTCCTATGCAAATGAAATTGTATCTTTTGTGAATTCTATTGTTAATAACACACCATCAGAGATGGATGCTTTAGAAGCTATTTACTCTTTAAAAATGGCTGCAGCATGTAAGCTTTCTCTCAAAGAAAAACGTATGGTTGAAATCTCAGAAATCAAGCCTTAATAATACAATATAAAATCTTATAATATTTTTGAAGGAGAAAATTATGTGGGTATTAATATCATTTGTATTGTTTTTGGTGCTTGTTGCTGTGATTGCAAATTATATGACTAGAAAAGATAAAATAGAAGGTGCAACAGGTTATTTCTTAGGAAATAGAAGTCTTACAGGCCCTGTTATAGCAGGCACATTATTGTTAACTAATATTTCTGGAGAACAGTTGATTGGTCAAAGTTCTTCAGGGTATATGTACTCTATGCAAGCGATGGGATATGAAGTAATGGCTGGTGTTGCTCTTATACTCTTAGCATTATGGTTTTTACCAAAATATCTAAGATTAGGTATCTCAACTATTCCAGAACTAATGGAACTACGATATGGTCCTGTTATGAGAAAGCTGGTGATGATTTTATTTTTATTTGCTTATGTAGTTGTATATATTCCTAGTATTTTGTATACAGGAGCTGTGAGTTTTTCTACCTTGTTATCTTTAAATGAGGTTTTGAACTTAAATACTTTTACAACGGTTAGTGTTGTTGTAGCTTTTATCTGTATCGTTGGTTTAATGTATATCTTTTTTGGTAATCTTAAATTATTTGCTGTTACAGATACTTTATTTGGAGTAGGTTTATTTGTAGGTGCATTTTCTATAGTAGGATTTTCATTACATGTTCTTGGAGGAGATGGTGGTATTGGAGCTGGAATTAATACTATGTTAACCTCTCATCAAGAAAAATTAAACGCCTTTGGTGGTTATAATAGTTTTGTTCCATCGTCAACCTTATTTTCAGGAGTGATGGTAATGCATGTGTTCTATTGGTGTACTAATCAAACACTTATTCAAAAAACTTTAGCATCAAAAAATCTTATTGAAGGACAAAAAGGTGCTATTTATTGTGCTTTCTTAAAATGCATAGGCCCTTTTTATATGATCATTCCAGGGATTGTTGCTTTTCATTTATTTCCTAATATTCATGGGGATGTAGCTTATGCTACTTTAATAAGAGAAGTACTACCTACAGCAATGCAAGGATTTTTAGCAGCCGTATTTTTTGGAGCTATTATATCTTCATTTAATGGTTTTGTAACCAGTGCTTCTACTATTTTCACCTATGATTTATATCATTTTATAAAACCTAACCCAAGTCCTGAAGAATCTGTGAAAGTAGGAAAAAGATTTAGTTTGGTTGCAACATGTTTTGCTGGCATAATTTCCCCGATGATATTGATATTTCCAGAAGGTTTTTACCCTTTGTTACTTCAAGTATCAGGATCTTATAATATACCAATCTTAGTAGCTGTTGTCATGGCATTATTTACCACCAATGTTTCTTTGGTTGGTATAATTGCTGCCACAGCAGTACATACTGTTATATATATAAGTTATTATATCATAGGCCCTGAATTCTCTTTTATATATATGTTTGGTATTTCAGTGTTTGCTTCTATGTTTACAGCCCTATTCGTAAGTAAATTTTACCCAAGATCAGAACCATTTTTCATCCCTAAGCACAACTTTGTAGATCTCACTCCATGGAAACATGTTAAATTAGCAAGTATAGTATTATGTTTGTCAATTATAGGAGTCTATCTATTTTTCTCACCTTTTGGTATCGTTAAAATATAAATGTATAGGAGAATATGATGAATAATAAAAATTCAGAACAGTCAAGTCAAGAATTAGATAGAAGTGAGAAAGCACTTTGGGTAATTTCCATTGTTGGATTGATTTATGCAATAGCATGTGTGGTATTTAAAATATAGAAAACAATTAAGGAGAAAAACATGAAATTAACAGTCGCTCAAGCATTGATTAAATATTTAGATAATCAATATATTGACGTAGATAGTCAAGAAATCAAATTTGTTCATGGTATTGCTGCTATATTTGGACATGGATGTGTTTTAGGTATGGGGGAAGCGCTACAAGCTACAAAGCATAATCTAAAATTTTATCAAGGTAAACATGAGCAAGGTCAAGGTCAGATGGCTTTTGGTTTTGCTAAACAAAAAAATCGTCGACAAATTATGGCAGTAGCTAGTTCTATAGGACCTGGTGCTGCTAATATGGTAACAGCTGCTGCAACAGCAACAGTAAACCATATTCCCGTATTGTTTCTTCCAGGAGATATATATGCCTCTCGGCAACCTGATCCAGCTCTACAACAACTTGAAAATGAAGTAGACTATACAGTTTCAACAAATGATGCATTTAAACCTGTATGTCGTTATTTTGATAGAATTTTAAGACCAGAACAATTAATGGTTGCTATGCAAAATGCAATGCGTACTTTAACAGATCCTGCTAGAGCTGGAGCTGTGTGTATTTCTTTACCTCAAGATGTTCAAGCAGAAGCTTGGGATTATCCTGAAGAGTTTTTCAGTAAACGTGTGCATAGAATTACCCGTCGCCCTCTGGAACAAATTGATATTGCTAAAATTGTAAATCTTTTGAAAGGGAAAAAGAAACCTCTTATTATTTGTGGTGGTGGAGCACGTTATTCTGAAGCTCATGAAGAATTACGTAAGTTTGCTGAAGAGTTTAATATTCCTGTGGCTGAAACCCAAGCTGGTAAAAGTACTATGCTATGGGAACACCCATTATATGTTGCAAATCTTGGAGTAACTGGTTCTTTAAGTGCAAATAAATTAGCAAAAGAAGCAGATTGTATTATTGCACTGGGAACTCGTTTAAATGATTTTAGAACTTCTTCTAAAACAGCATTTAAAAAAGACGTAGATATTATTAATATTAACTTAAATAATTATGATGCCTATAAAATGAACTCTTATCCATTTATTGCTGATATTAAAGTTGCTTTAATACAAATTCACGAACAACTAAAGGGGTATAAATCTTCATATACTAATGAAATTCAAAAAGTTAAAAAAGAATGGACTGTAGAAACAGATCGTCTATTTGCAATGGATTCTTCAAAGGGTATTTGGCAAACTAAAGTTATAGGATACTGTAATAAAGTGGCTAAAGATGATGCGATTGTTATTACAGCATCAGGAAGTCTTCCTAGTGATTTAGAAAGATTATGGCGTCCAAAAGGTCTTTATACTTATTGTGCTGAGTACGGATATTCTTGTATGGGAGCAGAAGTTGCTATTGCTGTAGGTGTGAAAATCGCAGCACCTGAGAAAGATGTGTATTGTTTTGTCGGAGATGGAGGGTATGTTATGTCTCATAGTGAAATTTTAACAAGTATCCAAGAAAACCTTAAAATTAATATTGTTCTTATTGACAATCATGGTTTTCAATGTATTCATAATCTTCAGAATAATTTTGGTATACCTGATTATGGTTGTGAGTTTCGTTTTAAAACAGACTCAAGCTGTGTTGATGGGGAATACGTCCCTATTGATTATGCTATGAATGCACGAAGTTATGGAGCACAGTCTTGGACAGTGAAAACTGATGAAGAATTAAAACAAGCTTTTGAAGACATGCAGAAGAGTCCTGTAACAACGCTTATTGATGTAAAAACATTTGTTAAGTCTATGACAGATAGTTATGAGTCTTGGTGGAGAGTTGGAATTCCTGAAGTTTCCAATCACAAAGCAGTTGTAGATTATCATAAAAAACAACAAGAAGAAATTAAACATATTAGACAATTTTAATAATAAGGATAAAATATTATGGCAAAATTAGATTCAAATAAAATTAAACTTGGTATAGCTCCTATTGGTTGGACAAATGATGATATGCCAGATCTTGGTGCAGAAAACACTTTTCAACAATGTGTTAGTGAAATGGCATTAGCTGGATTTACAGGATGTGAAGTAGGTGGTGCTTATCCAAAAGACCCAGCTATCTTAAAGAAGTATTTAGATATTCGTGGATTACAAGTTTGTAACGCTTGGTTCAGTGCATTCTTTACAACTAAAGATTTTGACACAGCTAAAAAAGATTTTATAGAACATGCTAAATTTCTTAATGCTATGGGAGCAAAAGTTCTTGGTGGTAGTGATCAAGGATTTAGTGTGCAAGGTAAATTAGATGTAGGAGTTTTCAGCGGAAAACCTAAGGCGACTCCTGAAGAATGGAAAAAAATAGTACATGGATACAATGAACTAGGAAAAATCTGTAAAGAAGAATATGATCTAGATGTATGTTACCATCACCATATGGGAACACATGTTGAAACAGTAGCAGAAGTAGAAAGATTGCTTGCTGATACTGATGATCGTTATGTTAGTTTGAATTATGATTGTGGACATTTTTTCTTTGCTAATGAAGATCCATATGAAGCTTTGAAAAAATTTATTGGCAGAACAAAACATATTCATGTAAAAGATGTGCGTAAAGACATTAGAGATAAAGTAAAAGCTGAAGACTGGTGTTTCTTAGATGCCGTTAGAGCAGGAGTATTTACAGTTCCTGGGGATGGATGTTTAGATTTTGATAATATTTTTGATATTATTGAAAAGTCTAACTATAAAGGTTGGATTGTTGTTGAAGCTGAACAAGATCCAGCTAAAGCAAATCCTTTTGAATATGCTGTTATGGCTCGTAAATTTATTAAAGGTAAAACTGGGTTATAAATAAAATATTATAACAATAGTATATTATGATATTTTAACTATTATTGGTGTTATCTAAATATGGTTTAAAAAGTCAAAAGAATAAAAAATTAACAGAAAACCACCACCTAGTTTTAGCGGTAGTTTTCTGATTTTTTAAGAAGCTTTAGTGTTCTGTCTTACAAATCATCTAATAGTGTTTTTGTTTTTTTCTCTACTGTTAAGTAAAGAGAATAAACAGTACTATATAACAAAATAATAATTAACTTATTTTATATGCGTACCACTACTTGGATAGTTATGAAAAAACAGGAGTATAAAATTTATGGCAAAAATTATTTCACTAAAAGATGCTGCTCTAATGGTTAAAGAGGGTATGACTATAATGGTTGGTGGTTTTCAAGGGGTAGGAACACCTACTTCCATTACTGATGAGCTAGTTAAAACTAATATAAAAAACTTAACTTTAATTTGTACCGATACCAGTTTCCCTCATATTGGGGTTGGAAAGATGGTTGTAAATAAACAATTCAAAAAAATAATAGCAACACATGTTGGATTAAATAGAGAAACAGGAAATCAAATGAACAGTGGGGAAACTGAAGTTGTTTTGATCCCACAAGGTACTATGGCAGAAAGAATACGCCAAGGTGGTGCAGGGCTTGGAGGCTTTTATACTCCAACGGGTATAGGAACAGAAGTAGCTAATGGTAAAGAAACAAAAACAATTGATGGTAAAGAATATATATTAGAGTTCCCTTTGCATGCTGATGTTGCCCTTATTAAAGGTGCTATTGTAGATAAAAAAGGTAACGTTTATTATAATGGCTCTACAAGGAACTTCAATCCATTAATGGCTACAGCTGCTGATATTGTTATTGTTGAAGCGGAAAAACTTGTAGAAATAGGAGAAATTGATCCTAATGTTGTGATGACTCCTGGCTTATTTATTGATTATATTGTTATTGGAGGTCACTCTTAAATGGATGCTAAAGAAATAATAGCAAGACGTGTTGCTAAAGAATTAAATGATGGTGATATAGTGAATTTGGGCATAGGTTTACCTACAATGGTGACTGATTATATTCCCAAGGATTTTGACATTACACTACAATCTGAGAACGGATTTGTAGGATTAGGATCTGTTCCTAAAGAAGGTGAAGAGAATAAAGATATTGTAAACGCTGGTGGTATGCCTGTTACTATTAAGGCTGGTGGTGCATTTTTTGACAGTTCCGTATCATTTGGAATTATTCGTGGTGGACATGTTGATTCTACTATTTTAGGCGCTTTGGAAGTCGATGCAGAAGGAAGCCTAGCAAGCTGGAAAATACCTGGTAAAATAGTGCCTGGTATGGGTGGTGCTATGGATCTGGTTGTAGGGGCAAAAAAAGTTATAATAGCTATGATACATACTCAAAAAGGTGCTCATAAGATTTTAGAAAAATGTGTTTTACCTTTGACAGCTTATAAACAAGTGAATTTGATTGTTACAGAGATGGCTGTTATTGAAGTAACAAAAGAGGGTCTTGTTTTAAAAGAATTAGGGCCATCCATTACTATTGATGATGTCATCAATGCTACTTCAGCGAAACTTATTATTCCTGAAAATGTGGGACAATTTGAGATATAAGTTGATTTTATTAGGAGAGGGATTTTATGTTTAAAAAATTTGTTAACATCTGTGTTAGTTTGATGAGTAAGTATTTACCAGATGCATTTTTATTCGCTATTATTTTGACATTTATTGTATTGATAAGTGGTATTTTAGCGACAGGGCAGAGCCCAGTGCAAATGGTAAGTCATTGGTATGCAGGGTTTTGGAGCTTACTTGCATTTTCAATGCAGATGGCAATGGTTGTTGTTGCAGGAAATACCATGGCTCAAGCACCAGTAATAAAAAAAATATTAACCAACCTTGCTTTAGTTGCTAAAACACCGGGGAGAGCAATTTTAATTACATCATTTGTATCACTTGTTGCTTGTTGGTTAAACTGGGGATTTGGTCTTGTCGTTGGGGCTTTGATCGCAAGAGAAATGGCAAAGAATGTAAAAGGTTGTGATTATAGATTGCTTATAGCAACAGCCTATTCAGGATTTATTGTATGGCATGGAGGATTATCTGCATCTATACCTCTTACACTTGCAACTAGTGGAGAAGCTCTTGCGCGAGTGACAGCAGGTGCAGTAGTTGATGCTATTCCAATTACACAAACCATTTTTTCACCCCTAAATCTCACTATTTGTGCAATTTTGATTTTTGGTTTGCCTTTTGTTATGTTTTCTATGCGACCTAGACCTGAAGATGTTGTTTCAGTTGATCCAAAACTTTTAGTAGATATAGAAATTGAAGATACAGAAGTTATAGTTATCGCTGATAAAATTGAAAGAAGTAAAATTATGTGGGCTTTAACTGTGCTTTTAGGTTATACAGCAGTTGTTTTATACTTTATAAATAAAGGTTTTAACTTAGACTTAAATATTGTAAATCTAATATTTATGTCTACAGGTATTTTATTACACGGCTCTTTGAAAAGATATATTGACGCTATTAATATAGCTATATCCAATGCTTCTGGTATTTTATTACAATTCCCATTTTATGCGGGGATTATGGGTATGATGGTAGGCTTAAATGCAGAAGGTGGATCTCTCGCTATACTCTTATCAAATTTATTTGTAAATTTCTCAACTAAACTTACATTCCCTTTATTTACATTTTTGAGTGCAGGTATTGTAAACTTCTTCGTACCATCAGGTGGTGGCCAATGGGCCGTTCAAGCTCCTATTATGATGCCTGCGGGTAAAGCATTAGGTATAGATCCGGCTATCACAGCATTAGCTATTTCTTGGGGAGATGCGTGGACAAATATGATACAGCCATTTTGGGCATTACCAGCATTGGCTATTGCCAAACTCTCTGCAAGAGATATCATGGGCTATTGTATAATAACATTAATAGTAAGCGGTATTGTGATTTCTGGGAGTTTTTTAATATATGGTCTAATCGTAGCTTAGAATTTAATAATCAAACAAAAAAAAGCAATTAACTATTAACAGTTAATTGCTTTTTTATTTATAAATAAAGTACTACATTTCTACAACTAGTGCAACTCCCATTCCTCCACCCACACAAAGTGTAGCAAGACCATGTTTTGAATTACGTTTTTTCATTTCATATAAAAGTGTAGTTAAAATTCTAGCTCCAGACGCTCCTATTGGATGTCCTAAAGCTATAGCTCCACCATTAACATTTACTTTTTCTAAATCAAAGCCAAGTTCATTTGCTACAGCAATAGATTGTGCAGCAAATGCTTCGTTAGATTCTATAAGGTCTAAATCATTAACTGTTATACCAGCTTGTTTTAACGCTTTTTTAGAAGCTTCTATTGGACCAACACCCATAATAGTAGGGTCAACACCTGTTGTAGCATATCCTTTAATAGTTGCCATAGGTACTATTCCCAGCTCATCTGCTTTTTCCCTAGACATTATAACCAAAGCAGCAGCCCCATCATTTACACCTGAAGCATTTCCTGCTGTAACAGTACCATCTTTTTTGAATGCAGGTTTTAAAGAACTTAATTTATCTAATGTGCTACCGTATTTTGGAAATTCATCTTCAGAAACAATAATATCACCTTTTCTTGTTTTAACAACAACAGGGATTATCTCATCAATAAACCTCCCTTCCTTTTGAGCTTTTTCAGCATTGTGCTGGCTTCTTAAAGCAAATTTATCTTGCATTTCTCGTGTGATACCATATTTTTCAGCTATATTTTCAGCGGTAATACCCATGTGATACTTATTAAAACCATCTGTAAGTCCATCAACAATCATTGAGTCAACTAATGTCACATCACCCATTTTTTTACCTGTTCTGAGTTCATTTAAAATATATGGTGCTTGACTCATATTTTCTGTACCACCACAGATAACAATATCAGCATCACCAGCTTTTATCATTTGAGCAGCCATAGAAACAGAACGAAGTCCTGAACCACATAATATATTTATTGAAAAAGCTGGCTTTTCGATTGGAATACCAGCATGTACTGCAGCTTGTCTAACAATACCTTGATATTTACCAGTTTGTAAAACAGAACCAAGTATAACTTCATCAATATCTTCAGGCTTTATATTTTTTGCTCTCTTCAGAGCCTCTTTAATAACAATGGTAGCTAACTCTACAGCTGAAACATCTGAAAAAGCTCCTAAAAAGGATCCTACTGGTGTTCGAACAGCACTTGCTATAATAACTTCTTTCATATTTTTCTTCCTTATTTTTTGAACTCGTTTTTTATTGATTGTCAATTCAACATAATAATAGCCATTTGAATTTAAAAAAATACCCATTACGAATAACTCCAAAAAGTTTTCTTAATAGGTATTTTTTTATACTTCTACTTGGAATATACTGGGAATATACTGGGAATATACTGGGAATTCGAAGTCAACTTGCAAGCACATAGGTATATCCATGATTCTCAAATAGAATTACTCGAA
>CAMQSH010000033.1 GCA_947036575.1 uncultured Brevinema sp.
CTATTATGAGACTTAGAGGTCGATTAGACCAAATTAAGAAAAATTTTAATTAAAAATTAATTATTTTTATTCTAAAAGAGGTAGTTGTAAATACAACTACCTCTTTTAATTATCTTTCTTCAAAGCTTTTTTATATTGACTTGTAAAAAAAAAAATAGTATAATTAATTAAAGATATAGTTTTCAATTAGAAAACTAGGAGGCACTAATGAATATTATTATTACAGGTCATCACTTTGATTTGACAGATCAAAGTAAAAGTTTTATTACTGATAAAGCTCAAAGTAGATTGCACAATTTTGCAACCCGTTTACATAATGTAACTATAGTAGTTACTCAAGAAAAACTACATATGAAAGCTGAATGCACAGTCACAAGCGATTTTGGTGAGTTTTTTGCCTCTTCCTCTGATGAACATTTAGAAACATCGGTAGAACATACTCTAACAAAAGTACTCACAGAAATCAAAAAAAAGCATGATAAAATTGTTACACATAAGTAAAAAATAAAATTAATGTAAAATAAAAAAAACGGAGAGTAAAAACTTTCCGTTTTTTTTATTTTAATAAATATTTTAATCCAACTCTTCTACCATTAACTCTTGCTCTAAATAATCAACAAGTTTGGAAAACACTTCTTCCTCATCTGCTCCATCTACAACCAATTCAATTTGAGTTTGAGGCTCTATACAAAGTAAAATTAAACTCATAATACTAGAAGCATCCGCCTCTTTATCATTATATTTTATAATCACGTGACTACAATAATGACTTACCATCTCTGAAATTTTTGACGATGGACGAGCATGAATACCGTATTTGTTATTAATATTGATAAATTTTTTAAGCATACTATCCCTCCTCAAATTGTTTAATTAAATAATTATTTTTTATTGATTATTTTTTATTGATTATTTTTTTATTGTTCCGATAATAAACAGATGATAATATTTTTAAAAGGAGAAACATCATATGAACAATTTTATATTTATTACGATAATTATTATAATATTACTATTTTTCTCTATTAAAAACGCCTATCATGTAGGATTTCAAAGATCAATTAAAAATTTATTAAGTTTATTAATCCCCATTATATTATCAGGAACAGCCATTAGAATAGGTAGAATCTTATTACCTAATTCCATTAATATTAGTTATTATATTACAGGAATTGGAATGATTCTTTTTTATATTGTTCTATCACCAATTATTAAAAAAGTTGCATCAGATCGTTATAGAAAAGTTTCTAAGCTATCTCGTTTATTTGGTGCATGTATTGGTATTTTACAATGTTGGTTATTGATTTCTTTTATATTATTTTTTATAAATTTAATGTTTTATCAAAGCTTCCCTGTATTAAGATCATATAATTATATTATATCAATATTAACATTACCGATTCGTTTTTTTTGGTTTTTCCCAAATATGTAAATTAAATTAAGGTTACGTAAGGCAAAACATGTGGGGTCTACACCTTATTCTGAAGGGACAATATCTATAATGAAAATGCTTCTTAATTATTTAAGAAACGTGAGTTGTAGTGAGAAACTTATTATTATTTTTAAGGACCCACACAAACGCCTTACGTAATTTTAAATTATTAGACACCTTTCATTCAAATATTCTCTTAGATTCCTATTTTTAAGAATTATCTCTACTTTGTCAACTATATTTTGTACTTGATCTAAAATCACACAAATATCTATTTTTATGAGTTTTCATAAAAATAGAATATTAATTTGTTTAAATCATAAAGGAAAAAACATATTATAAATACTAGTATCTATAATCTTATATATCATTTTACATATATTTTTAAAAATATGCAAATTATATTTTACGAAAGCCTTAGAATTGACGAATTATTAATTACATACTACAATGATAGTATAAAAATATTTGGAGAAACAATGAAAAAACAATTATTAATTTCTGGCATTTTATTAGTTGCTGGTTGGGGAATTTTCACCTTTATTGACCAAAAAAAAGTGCGTTCAAAAGATTCTGTCATTAAATTACCTTGGTCTGATATCAGAAAAGATAAATTTTCAGCACTTACTACAACTATTTATAAAAAAAATAACAGTGTACAATATACACTCACTAGAGATCAAGGTTCTTGGATTATTACAGACCCTATTAATATTGCTGTTTTACCTGAAAAAGCTACTTTATTAGTCAATGGACTTCTTACCCTTACTCCTTCACAAGTATTAACAAATATTAATAACTCTGAATTAAGTGCTTATGGGCTTGACTCTCCTCAAATAAAAGTCACAGGAAATTTTGATAATACTACTTATGGATTTATTGTAGGACAAAAAACACCTGTAGGTGATCAGCTTTATATTGCTGATATAAATAGTTCTAATACTGTATACCTTATTAATGATACTGCTATAGAACCCTTTCTTCAAGGTATTTCTTCTATTATTGACAACAGATTTCTTACAGAATCAACAGATGATATCGTCTCTATTAAGTTCAAAAATGTACAACAAGAAGTCATAGAATTAACAAATGATAATTCTTTTTGGGTACAAACACTCCCCGAAGTAAATCGTAATGTTGATTGGGGAACAAAGAACTTTTTATTAAGTCTTAAAAATATATCTTTTGATAAGGATTCTTTTAGTTTTGATGTTAATGACACGATCTTACAAAGTCTAGGAATTAATAAAAATGTTTCTCCTATGATAATACTATTATTCAAAAGTGGAGAGTACTCAGAGCTTTATATAGGTGCCAAAACAGCCGAAGAAAAATATCCTATTTATATTTCTAAACAAAATATCATTGCTTATATTGATCCTTTAATGATGCAAAGTGTTTTTAATATATCAGCACAAGATTTAAGTACTCGCAAATAATAATGAAAAAATTACATAAAATTTATCAACTATTTTTAGAATATTCCTATATCAATGCCTGCTTGGTTTTTGAAGATCAAAACTTTCAAGGAATTCTTTTAAAAAAAGATTTAGAAAGGAAGCTATCTGATAATGACGACTGTATCTTGGATCATATTATAAAGATCCCTTTAGAAAATTTAGAAGATATTCTCTTTAATGAAGCTCCTTCTATCAGAATGAAAATCCCTTATATTAATAGTAGTAGTAAAATTCTAGGAGTCTTATTATACGATGAATTTGTTTCTGAATTTTTCCCTTTAGATTTTACAACAAGACTTTCCTTACAAGAAGTTTTTACCTATTATGAAAATCCTATCATTATACTAAATCAATTTAAAACGATATTATATATGAATAATGCAGGGCGAGAATTATTATCAGAAAAAGTTTTGGGTATAAAAATCTGTGACGCTTTATTAGCTTTTCAAATTGGCCATGAGGGTGAACAAATGACTATCACACGTCAAGAAGAGCATTGGTCTCTCATTATTTCTAGATCTCAAACTCCTCATGCTTCTTATTATATTTATCAATTTATTCCTTATTCAAGATAATATATTATATTCAACAATAAAAACACCCTAGCTATAAACTAGGGTGTTTTTTAGATTTTTATAATTAAAAATTAATCTTTTGTTTGTTCTACTACAGGAGCCTTATTGAAAAATAGAGTTTTTACATCATTAAATAAAACAAATACTGCCATCGTAAGTAATAAAATTATACCCAATTGCTCTATACCAGTAATAACTTTTTCTACTTTTGTATTGTTCTTAAAAATAGAACGTGCTATTTGAAGAATAAGTACTCCTCCATCCAATCCTGGAAAAGGAAGCATATTGAAAGTCGCTAAAGCAAGACTCAACATCACCATAAATTTAACTAATAAAGCAATATCAAATGTTTTTGCAATATCACCAGTAATAGAAACAATACGAACAGGACCTGAAAGATTTTCTTTTACATTTACTTTACCAGAAAATAGTTTAACTAATGAAGAGCCTATTTGAGATAAAGTGCTTGAAATATTATCAGCAGCCATTCCAAAAGTAGTAAAAATATTACTTGATTTACGAAGAACTTCAACTTTAGTAGGAAATTCTGAACGAATACCTATAGTCCAAGCTCCATCAGTTTGAGTAGGAGTAATAGAAATATTATTTGTTACTTTATCTTGTAATACAAGCAAAGAAACTGTCTTTCCTAAGCTTACTACGTCTACTAACTGATAAAAAAATTGTATAGGATTTCCATTAATTGCTAAAATTTGATCTTGAGCTTTGAGTCCTATTTGTTCTGCTGGAGAATTTACTAATACTTCACTAATAATGGCAGGAGATATTGGACTAACACCTATAAGATCTAAACCTGTTGATTTATCAGGAATAGTATCTACACTAATAGTATTGGTAGTATTATTTCTAACATAGGTAATATTTTCAGTAGTAGAAGTTGAAATGGAAAGTGCCAAAGGAATCTCTAAAAAATGCTCTACTTTTTCTTCGTTAATAGCAATAATAGCATCACCATTCCTTAAACCAGCTTTGTAAGCAGGAGATTCAACAATACTTTGATCTACAGGCGATGTTATTGTTTGAGGAACAGCTACTTGGTTGGAAAGCTGATATTCTTTGAAACCAATACCAAACATCATAACCATTACTAAATAAGCAAAAACAACATTAAAAAGACTTCCACCTATAACGGTTAACAAACGAGCCCATAAAGGACTATTCATTAAAGCTCTAGGATCAGGGTCGTCTTTATCGCCATTTTCTTCATCTCCAAAGCCACAAAATCCACCAAAAGGAAGACGTCCAATTTGATAATATGTTTCTCCATATTGGAAACCCCATACTGCTTTTCCCATCCCTATAGAAAAGACATCCACTCTAATCCCAGACCATTTTGCCATGAGAAGGTGTCCTGCCTCATGAACAGCAATAAGAATACTCAATACTAATATTGCAACAACAATACCAAAGATATTCATCAATAATTCTGCACCAAACATTTTTCTTCCTTATTATTTATATTTATTTATATTTTTAAAGCATCTTGCCATAAAGAGTTCATCGCTAATGCTGCCGCTACAGAAACATTAAAAGAATCTAATTTTTTTGTTGAAGGTAATGCTACTCTATGCGTACACAAAGTTTTAATCCCTTTACGAATTCCTTCTCTTTCTGATCCTATAATAATTGCTATTTTTTCGCCTTGAGGCTGAAAAGTATATACAGATTCTTTTGATTCACCAGCTAAGGCTAAGACTTCAAAGCCTTCGGCTTTCATATGATCAATTTCTGTTTTGAGATTATCTACATAAGCTACTTGAGTTTTATAAATCGCCCCAGCTGAAGCTTTGATTGTTTGAGGTGTAATACGAGCTGCATTATCTTTAGGTAATAAAACAAGATCCGCCCCTAGTAATAGAGCTGATCTTATAATTGCTCCTAAGTTACCTGTATCTGTAACACCATCAAGCAATAATACTCTACTAATATTACTATAATCAGCTTTATATTCTAGGTCTTCTGTAACAATATTCTCAGGAAGCACCATATCAGCTGCAATACCTTGATGTTTTTGAGTTCCAGCGATTTTATCCAGTTCTCTTTCTACAACAAATTTCACAGGAATATTTTTTTCCCTTAGCATTCTTTTTAGTCCAGGGTATTTGTCTCCCTTTTCTTCATCTATCCATACTTGACTCAATTGAAGAGATTCTAATAAGGCCTCTTCAATGGAATTTCTTCCGTATACAACCATTTTTTTTGCCCTTTCAATACATAAAAATACTAAGATTATCTTTTAAAGACAATCTTAGTGTTTTTATGTATATATTATTTATTTTATTGAGTTTAATAGTTGTTCTGTTTCACGAGCAATCATTAATTCTTCATCTGTAGGAACAACTAAAATTTTAGTTCTTGAGTTAGGAGTTGATACATCTTCAAGTTTTGAACGACAGGCTGCATTTTTAGCAACATCAATTTCTATTCCTAAGGATTCTAAGTTTTTAGTTACTGTTTCACGTAAGGTTGTATCAAACTCACCCATTCCAGCAGTAAAGACAATAGCATCAACTTTACCATCAAGTGTTACCAAACAAGAACCTATTGTTTTACGAATAGTATGTGCTAACATTGCGATTGCTAATTGAGCTCTTTCATTCCCCTCTGCTGCTGCTTTTTCAACATCTCTCATATCACTAGATACACCAGATATTCCTTTAAGTCCACTTTCCTCATTAAGAATTCTAAGAACCTCGTCTGAAGAAAGATTCTCTTTATGCATGACATATGGAATAATAGCAGAATCGATTCTACCACAACGAGTTCCCATCATTAGTCCTTCTAAAGGTGTAAACCCCATAGAAGTATCTACACATTTACCACCACGAACAGCAGCAATACTAGCTCCATTACCAATATGACAAATAACTAAATTAGTGTCTTCTACTTTTTTACCTAAGAACTCACAAGCTTTTGGGGTAACATAAGCGTAAGATGTACCATGGAATCCATAACGACGAATTTTATAATTTTCATAATATTTATATGGAATTGGGTACATATAAGCAACAGGTTTCATTGTTTGGTGAAAAGCCGTATCAAACACAACTACTTGAGGCGTTTGTGGCACAATCTTTTGACAAGCTCTAATTCCCATAATATTTGCTGGATTGTGTAATGGTGCAAGCTCACATAATTTATCTAAATCTTGTAATACTTTATCAGTAACAAGAGCCGCATCACTATAGAGATCTCCACCATGAACAGCACGGTGCCCAACAGCATTGATTTCATCTAAGCTTTTTAAAATAGCTTGATCACCTTTTATAAGAGAATCGAAAACTACCTTTAAAGCCTCTTCATGATTTTTTAATGGTTTTTCAAAAGAAACTTTGTTATGATCTCCATTTGTATAACCTATCATCGAGGATTCTAATCCTATTTTTTCAATAACACCTTTTGCCAAAACAGATTTATCTTCTGTATTCAAAAATTGATACTTGAGGGAAGAACTCCCTGCATTTAAAACTAAAACTTTCATATAAAAGCTCCTTTGAATTATTTTTATATTATTTATTTTTGTGTTTTTCTATCCAACTGATGAACCAGATGAAATATCTCCAGGATCAACTAAATATAGTAAAGACTTATCTCCATTAGAAGCTGCTAAAAGCATTCCTTCTGACAGTTCTCCTGCTAATTTTGCTGGTTTCAAATTATAAACAATTACAATTTTACGTCCAACTAATTCTTCTGGAGAATAAAACTCTTTAATCCCAGCTAATATCTGACGACTTTCATCACCTATTTTTACTTGTAATTTTAATAATTTACGAGATTTTTCTAGATTTTCTGCAGCTACCACTTCGGCTACACGAAGATCTAATTTTAAGAAGTCTTCAATAGTGATTTCTGGTTTTGATTCTTTTATTGGTGTTTCTTCCATTTTTTTGTTTCCTGACTGTTTGTTTAATTTTTCGATTTGAGCTTTGATCTCATTATCTTCTATTTTTCTGAATAAAATTTCACTCTCTTTTAATTGTTGTCCTATAGGAAGTGAGTTTTTCATAACAGTATTTAATCTCTCCAAAGAAAGAATCCCTTCTTGCCCTAACATGTTCCATAATTTTTCAGCACTATGTGGGATAATACTATAAGAACCGAATGATAAAATACGAAGAGTATTCAAACAAACATTCAGAACAGTATTTAAACGTTCTGGATCTGTTTTACGTAATACCCAAGGCTTGGTCTCATCAAAATATCTATTGCCTTCTCGTGCAAGATCCATCATTAATTTACAAGCTTCTCTTACTTTATAATGTTCAAAAGCTGTAAATAATTCGTTTAATTTATTTTCTAAATAAGTAAAATGTTCTTGATCTCTATCATTATAATTAGCCTCAGGAACAACTCCCCCCTCTTTGTGTAGAAAAGTCATCGTTCTATTCACTAAATTACCATAAATATTAGCCAATTCATCATTATTACGTGCTTGAAAAAATGCCCATGTAAAGTCAGCATCTTTAGATTCTGGAGCATTTGCTGCTAAAGCATATCTCAAAGTATCTGTTGGAAAATCTTTGGCAGCTTCTGTTGCCCATACTGCCCAATTTTGAGAAGTTGATATTTTTTCACCTTCTAAGGTAAGATATTCATTTGCAGGAATATCATGAGGTAAAATCCAATCTGATTTTTGCCCCATTAACAAAGAAGGCCAAATTACTGCATGAAAAGGAATATTATCTTTTCCTATAAAATGTATTAATTTTGTATCATTATTTTTCCAATAATCTTTCCATAGTTCAGGCTTACCTATACGTTCAGCCCATTCCATTGTAGAAGAAATATAGCCTATAGGAGCGTCAAACCAAACATAAAGGACTTTACCCACAGCATCGGGATCATCAAGAGGCACAGGAATACCCCAATTAATATCACGTGTAATTGCTCTTTCATGTAAACCATCCGTACGAATCCAACCAAGCATAAATTTGGTAACACTATCTTTCCAAGTGGTTTTACTTTCAAGCCATGTTGTCAAATCTTTTTCAAAATCTTGTAGTTTTAAATACCAATGTTTTGCTGCTTTTATAATAGGTTTGGATCCAGATAAAGAGCTAGTAGGATTTATGAGTTCGAAGGGAGTCAATAACACGCCACATTTATCACACTGATCTCCACGTGCCTTTTCATCACCACATTTGGGACAAGTCCCTTCAACATAACGATCTGGTAAAAAACGATCTGATTGTTCATCATAAAATTGATCTTCTTCTTTGACCATAATATGATCATTATTTAATAAATTAAGAAAAAATTCTTGAGATAATTTAGCATGATTTGGACGTGCTGTTCCTGAAAAATTATCAAATTCTATATTAAATCTATCAAAAGAATCTTTTATTTCGTGGTGAAAACGAGTGACAATATCTCTAGGGCTTACATTTTCTGCTTCAGCTCTAATAGTAATAGGCACTCCATGTTCATCTGTACCACAAATATATAGGATATCGTCTCCATTCATACGACGAGAACGCACAAAAATATCAGCTGGTAAATACGCTCCAGCTAAATGTCCCAAATGAAGAGGTCCATTTGCGTATGGTAATGCAGAAGTAACTAAATAACGTGCCATTTCATTTTATCCTTAATAAATATCTTATTATTATTTTATTTTTTATGATCTTTCTGTATGCTCTGAAACATATTCATATACCCATAAAAACACCCAAACACCTAAAAAAGATGCAATAAAATTAATATCAAATTGATTGACTAATAAATGTTTGATTACAGGAATATCTTGTAATCGCATTAATAAAGGAAGTTTAAAAAGAAGATCAAACATGTATCCTCCTAAAAATCCACCGATAACACCAACGATTATTCCAACAGTCATACCACCAAAAAAGTCTTTATTATCTATTTTAATATAGATAAAAGTTCCAGTAATACCAACAAGTATTACTATAAATGTAGATAACAAAAATGTCCAAATATTCATTATTCTTTCTCTCGTGAAAACGCTTGTATTTTACTAGGTAATTCTAATATAAATTGATAAGCAAAGCCTATAAAAATCGTAAAGACTAAAAATTGTTGAATAAAAAATACTTCTTGAGTTTCCATAGATCGAGGATCTACTTCAAAATTAATAAATTCAACAATAGTCCATAAATAAATCATAGATGCTAATATAAAATACCCAGCTTGGACAGGCTCTCTTCTTACAAAATAAAATAGTCCACCCATACCTAAAATCACATTTGTTAGTCCAAATTGATTGACATGATATTGCCATAGTGCCCCTATTTGACCAAACAAATTATTGTAGTCATCAGATCCGACAGGATATTGTTTTCTAAGCATGTGATTAAATAAAATATCTAAAGTTTGAGTATCTCCCCATGAAAGAGGCTTTGGTTCTACTAGTGGTGCAATAGCTTTTGCTCTAATCCACATATAAAGATAAATAGAAACAGCAAATATTAATAACCACATAGCAATCGTTAAAATAAATAAAAAATTATCTACCCAATTATTTCTATGTCTTTTGTGAAGATCTTGCCGTTGAGAAAGTTGGTATACAGATATTAAAATCAATGGTACACAAACAAAAATACCATTTATCCCACCTAAAAACACAAAAGAATATGCTATTAGTCCAAGAACTACAACAAAGAAAATGGAGTGAAAGATTTCTAATATATTTTTATTCATAGACGAGTATCTTTCTAATTTGTAGAGATAATTTTGAATAGAATAAGCTGTCAACCATATTGGAACACATAAAATTGCTGTCAAAATATAAGGTACATGGTCTGCAAAAACTAATCTATATTCACCTTGTAATAAATCAGGAAAAAGCATATAGGGTTTGATTGCAGATATTACTAATAAAAATAAAGCCATAATACAGACTACCCCAAGAAGAACTAGAGGAAATTGTCTTTCTTCAAATTGAAGAATAAAATCTTTTCCTTTGAAAGATACTAAAATAATCATAATAGGAATAAGTGTCATCGCCCAAGCTATAATATACCATACAGGAATTTGGTGATTGGTTATCGATAAGCCCATCACAAAAGCTAATAAAAAAGTAATTCTTGGAGCTAACCATAAATTATCCTCTTCACCCCTATAACTCATCACTTCTTCATACCATATTATCATAATAAAAAACATAACAGAAGATAGGGCTGCATTAAGTGCATAAACTTCAGCCATTACCGCTTGTGACCAATGAGCTTTAGAAAAGGCAAATAATAAGGAAGCTGCCAAAGCTGGTATATGAACACTTACTTCAAAACTTTTTACTTCTTTATTAAATCCTAACAATTTAACCATTGATAAATAAGCAAATAAAACAGCTATCGCAGCAGATACACCTGAGAAAATATTCATTTTATAACCAATATCAGGAAAACGAAGAAAAGTAAATAATTTACCAATTATTCCATAAAGAGGAAATCCTGGAGGATGACTTGCACCCATATTATAAACTGTTGTTATTAATTCTCCAGAGTCTCCTGCTGTTACAGAAGGATTTAATGTTTTAAAATAAACAGCTAAAGAAATCAAAAAAACAAAGCTTGCAAACATAAGATCTATTTTTTTTAACAAGTAAGGATGATAAGATTGAGGATATAATTTATCAAATATTACATGATTTTGGGATTGTGGCACCGTTAACCTCTTTTGATATTGTTTTAATAATTATACAAATTACGATTTGTCTTATTATAAGGTTTTTATTGATAAAATGCAAGTATAAAAATTTTTTATCATAAAAAAAGCTCCCTCATAATAAGGGAGCTTTTGATTTATATTTATTCAAAATCTGCTAATTCTATTGCCATAACTTTAAAGTTTTTCACTTCTCCATTAAATTCAAAACGAACTTTATCACCAACTTTTTTATCAAGTAATGAGTGTCCTAGTGGAGAATGATAAGAAATAATTCCTTTATCAAAATTCACTGCCCACTGATCAAGAATTTGATAACTCACTGTTCCATCTTTTTCTTCTTCTAAGGTGACTTTTGTTCCAACATCAACTCTATTTGTTTTAACTTTAGATTTGTCAATGATTTTAGCTTGCCCTAAATCACTTTCTAATTTGATAAGACTAGCTTTTAATTGGTCTTGTCTTTCAAGAGCAGCCTTATATTCAGAGTTTTCTCTAAGATCACCCTTTTCCATTGCTTCACCAATAGAAAGTGAGTTTTCAGGAATATGTATATTAACAATATTTTCAAGCTCTTTTCTCTTGTTATCATAAGATTCTTTAGTAACTAAGAAAGGATGTCTAGTTTTAATCATTGTATTTTTTGGTTTTTCAACTTTCAATTGAGGATATTTTGCATTTAATTGCTCTAAATAAGCTTCTTTATGTTCTTTGTCAAAAGTAATCGTTGATGTTAGTAGTGCAAAAAGTGATTGAGCTGTACTCTCATCAGATTCTTCAATAACCTTCCCAAGAAGATCATGTTTAAATAAGAACTCTTCAACTTGAGAAAGAAGTTTTTTATTTTTTGCTAAAGAAGTTTTAACACTAATTTCAGAGTTAAGAATATCAACTAAGGTTAACATTCTTAGTACAAACTCTTCATTTTTAACAGCTTTACCCAATTCATTACTCATTTCATCTAACACATAACGAGCTACCCAAATAAAAAATTCAGGTTTTTCTTGGAAATGTGTTAAAACGGATGAGAAAATACTATTAATTATTTCCCATTGATTATGAGAAACTAATTCTATTAGCATAGTATTATGATTTTTTGTTAGTGGTGTTTTTAACATAATATCAGAATAAAAGCTTGGCCATTGTTCTGATTTTTGGACATAACGCAAGAATATTTTTTGTAAGTCTACATTCAGACTAGAATAAAAATCAACAATATTTTTGATACCATTAATTAAAGAAATATCTGAGAAATACTCCTCTGCTTCTGTACTTTTAGCAAGAGTTAGGATAGTAAGAGAAATAACTTTTTTATCAGATGCTTCTGTTTGAGAATTTAGTATTTCTAAGAAATATTGAGAAATAGCCTGAGCTGCTGGAATATTAATATCCCCACCTCTATCAATAAAATTAAGTGCTACAGAAACTTTGTTATCAAAGTTTGTAGTCTTTTTAAATCTACTAATTAGCTCTTCAACAACAGATCTTTCTGTATCACGAAGTTCAATCACATTTCTTTTTTGGAGACTTGGAACGATAGTATTAGATGATTCCATTACTTTTTTAGCTCTTAACCACCAACGAGTCCATTCTTTATCTGTAAGTAATTCAGGTACAATAGCTTCTTTTAATTCTTTTGAATTTATATCTTCAAGATCATTACTACGCATAATCAATTCAATAACCCCTAAAGGATTAGTTTCAAGCATTTCTTTTAATTCTTCTGGTTTTCTAGTTTTCCATAATAAAATATGGTTTTCATCAAGAACAGTTAAGGATCTAAGGGCAATCATTAAGCTCATTTCATGATCTTTTTTATTTTCAAAACTAATAACAACTCTTTCTTTTTCAATAGTTTTAACTTGACCTAAGCCCCAACTTTTATGAGAAACATAAGATCCTTCATCAAACGCAATATGTGTTTCAAAAAATCTAATCGCTTCACGGTATGGTTTCCAACTTTGTCCTACAGCAGCTGCTTTAAGATAATGTTCTAATTGTTGATGATCTTTATAGATTTCTCTATAACAGTCTTCCAAAGCTTTTCTATATGTTTTTTCAGAAGAATGCAATCCTACACAAAATTTAACAACAGGCAATACTAATTTGAATTTTTCTTCTTTCATTAATGTTTTAACTACATTACTAAACACAAGCGCTGCAACATATTCATCATTTGCTGCTTCACGAATTTTCTTAGCAATAGCAATAATTAATTTGGTATCTTCTGGGTATAAAAAGATAATTCTATCCCAAATAGCTTCTATCATACGAAGATTACGCATTGCAATAAATCTTTCTATAGCTAGACGATAATAAAACATTGCTAAATCTGTATCTTCATTTTCATAAAATTCACCTAAGAATTTAGCATTGGCAGCATCTGAACTGTCAACTAACACCAAACGCTTTTTAATAGAAAATAGAGCTTCTTGATCATCTGCATCAGTATAAATTTGTTCTAATGTTCTAAGTGCATATTTATGTTCTCTATAGATAAGAATTTTTTCACATAAAAATTGTACTACAGCTGTTTTATGAGCTTCTAAGAAACTTTTAATAAGTAGTGGTAAATAAGAATCATCCATAGCTGATTCTTGTAATGAAATAGCTCCAACAATGTACAAAGCCATCACACTATGAGGTGCTTCTTTCAGGTGATCTCTACAAAGCACTCTTAAATCATCTAAAAAATTTCCGTTTACTGCCGTTTCAATAAAAGAATCCAGCTCAACGAGGTTTTTTACACTATAAGATTCTAGAGCAACATTTGTCCATTTTTCTTCGTTTAATTTTCCTTGAATATCTGAAAGAAAATCTTCTTTTTTATTGGTGAATTTATTACCCATTCGTGTTGCCTCCGAAGGCTATTATTTTTATTCATTAGTGTGGGCTGTTTTTAATAGCATATCTAACACTTTTTCAGCATGTAACCCTAATTTGTATACAGATTCCTCATATCCTGGGACATGGTACAAAAGAGCTAGTAATTCTAACACTCTACGACAAATTTGTGTCGCTCCACCCAAAGTTTTCATTTGATAAACATAGTAATCAAAAACCCAAAAATAAACGTTTAATAATTTAGGGATTAAAATCTCTATATTTTCATTTTCTCTTACTTCTGCCTCTAAAGAAGAAATAAGATCTTGTAATTTTTTATATTCTTCATAACGAAGATTTCGTCTAACTGTTAACCCACCATAGAGATATCCATAAATAGGTATCCAATATTTAACCTCATTCTCTGGAAAATGATCGGCTCTAACACCTTGAGCAAGTTTTTGAATATCAT
>CAMQSH010000034.1 GCA_947036575.1 uncultured Brevinema sp.
CTGAATAAAAATCAGAATATCAAAAAACACCCTATGTTTAGTAGGGTGTTTTTTTGTAGATTTATTAAATTTAAGGTAATAAATTAATAAGGAGCATCTTGTTGTAAATTTTCTAACTCATTATTTTTTAATGATAAAAGATCAAAAAGCTCATCAATT
This sequence comes from uncultured Brevinema sp., assembly GCA_947036575.1. GTDB lineage: Bacteria > Spirochaetota > Brevinematia > Brevinematales > Brevinemataceae > Brevinema_A. The sequence goes on from CAMQSH010000034.1 coordinate 160, forward strand.
TGTACTTTGAGGGTATTTAATTCTTTACCTAAACTTGCTAATGCTTCGCCATCATTTTTACTTGATGCGACGACGAGCTCATTTTGAACATCTTGAGTTCTATCTTCAGCATTTTGTATTTGTTCTTCTATATAGCTAATCTCAGTTTTAAGAGGCTTTAAAGAGTTTTGAAAAGCTTGTTTCTTTTTTTGAAGTTCTTTTTTTTCTTCTTTAGAAAGTTTACCATCAGTTTTTTCTTTTTTAGGTTTTTTAATCACTTCTTCGCTTTCGAATCCTTTATCTTCTAAAAATTCTTGATAAGAACCTTGGAATACATAAGGAAATTCACCGTCAAAAACAATTAATTTAGTAGCTAAAGCATGGAGCATCATCTCATTATGTGTAACAAATACCATACCGCCTTTAAAATCCTCTAAGGCTTCTGTTAGTGAGTCAACACTTTGCATATCCAAATGGTTAGAAGGTTCATCTAAAAAGAGACATTGAGCAGGGGCAGCGATTAATTTGGCTAGTAGGACACGAGCCTTTTCACCACCAGAAAGCACACTACATTTTTTTAGGGCTAAATCACCTTCGAATAACATAGATCCAGCAATACTACGGGCATAACCTCTGTTACCACCAGGTAATACACTAGCGATTTCTTCTTCAATAGTGAGCATAGTATTTAGCTCTTGTTCAGCTACCTGACCATAATAACCAGGAAGTAGTTGAGGATGAGATCTAACATTCCCTGAATTAGGGGTTAGTTTACCACATAATAAACGTAATAAAGTAGATTTACCTTTACCATTTTTCCCAACAATAGCGATTTTGTCGCCTTTAGAAATATCAAAATCTAAGCCTTTAATAAGAAGATTTTTAGGATCATAACCAAAGCATAAATTGTCAACAGTAACCATAACTTTGGTATCAAATTTTTTGAAGTTAAATTTGAAATCTAAATCAACAATATGTTCTAACTTTTCCTTGTAGCCTTTTTTTTCTTGATTTCTAATACGAGATTGTACCATTTTGGCAAGACTAGCTTTAGCACGAAATTTACTGACAAAGAGGTCTACTTTTTCTTTTTCTTTAGCTTCATTTAGTCTTGTTTTTTCGTGGACTTCTTCCTCTGTAGCAATTTGATCGTATAGTTTTACAGAAGTTCCAGGAATTTTACGTACTTGTTTACGATGAATAGCCATAATATGATTGATGATAGTATCCATAAACATTCTATCGTGCGTAATCAAAATAAGTTCTTTACGCCAGTTTTTTAGGAAATTAGCAAGCCAATGTATCGTGATAATATCCAAATGGTTTGTAGGTTCATCTAATAAAAGCATATCAGCATTACTAATCAAAACTTTAGCAAGATTGATTCTATTCATCCAGCCACCAGATAAGGTGTTGGGATCTTGGGTTATCATCTCAGCATCAAAATCCAATCCAAATAGGATTTTTTCGGCAAACCACTCTTCTCTAGGTTCGCCTTTAGGGATTGCAGATAAAACTTCTTCCAAAACATTAGGATGTTCAAAATGCATTTCTTGTTTTAGATAAGCAATTTTGTAACCTTTTGGAAATTGAATAGTACCAGAATCTGGATTTTCCATTCCTGCAAACATACGAAATAAAGTAGTTTTACCATGTCCATTTCTTCCTACTAATCCAAGTTTTTCACCTTCATGAATAGTAAAAGAAACATCTGTGAGAAGATCTTGATTGGAATAACCTTTGTTGAGGTTTGATATTTGTATCATTTTTTGTCCTTATATTTAAAGTAGAATACTTTTTTATTTAAAATTTATTAATCGTTTAAAGTGAAAATGTTATAAAATATATAAATAAAGTACTCAAGCAGTAAGGATTTCAAAAATCACAATATCCTCCTTATATTTTATAATTAATTTATAAATTATAACACATCTAGTGAGCTTTGTCAATAAGACCCAAGAATAGGGGAATAAAAAAGCCACTCTGTTAAAGAGTGGCTTTTTTTATATATTATTATTGTTCAGAATTTGGTGGTTTTGGAGATGATGTAGGATATATAATAGTTTGTATATCTGTAGGTACTTTATCAGCTTTGTTACGAGATAACCAACGAGTAGGATTTTCTATTAATGCAGATACTATTTTATGTCTCAGTTCTTTTTTATGGATTGGGCAGTCTATAGTAGACTGGAATAGTTCGAGAGTATCCCATAAAATAGATCTATGTTCGTATTCTTCGATTAGATGCACATTTTCGTGGGTTCTTCTATTAAAAAATTTAGCTATCCAAAATACTATAGTAGTTATCGTGATAGATAAAGTCGCTTTGATTAAATAATCCAGAGGTGTGCTAATATTTAATGTGCTAATATCAGAAAATAAATCAATTAAAAAATAGAGATAAGTTACTGTGACACTAAGAAAAAGTAATAGATAAAACACATTAACCATTCTTAATTTGTTGGCTTTTTTTGAAAACCTATTCTTGATTTTGCCTATATCTTTTTTGTGTTGTTGTTGTTCTTCTTGTTCTTGTTGTTGTTGTTCATATGCTTGTTGTTGTTGTTGTTTATCTTCTTCTGAAAAAGAGTTAAATCTATTCATACATTCTTTTATAATATCTTTTTGATGAATTATTACAGAAGCTTGTCTACTTGGATAGTAAATAGGAGGATTCATAAGTCTCCATTCTTCAACTTCAAGATAACTAACAACATGATCTAAAGCAAAGCTATATTTATCTGATAATTCTTCTTGTATAGTCTTATCACTACTTATATACCGGGATATTATATCTTTCCATCTACATGTGCCTATACCTTCACCGGGTTTACTCAAGGCAATGATTTTATAACCATCTTTTAGTGCTACCATATCATCTTTTTGGATATTGTCAAATAATGATGCAGCACGATTTGTTTGTGATAATACAGCAATACCGTATTCTAATAATAATTCTGCGAATGATAAATTACCGCTACCCCAACGCACTCCACAGGTGATTATTTTTTGATCTTGATTCTCAGACATAATAACTTCCCTAAAATATGATATTCCCCAATATCTTAATATATCATATCACAGTATTTATATAAATACAATATAGCTGAAATATAAATAGTAAAGGATATAAAACCCTCACCTCGCTATGAGATGGGGGTGTTTTTTTATATATACTATTTAGATTATGACTTCATAGCGAGAGCTATGGCACCCATGATACCAGCATTGTCTCCTAATAGTGGAGGAACAATGTAGTCTGCTATATTATCTTCTAATAGAGGATGCTTGATATAACCATTGGCGAGTCTTTGTACTTCGGTATGGATCAAGGGAAAAAGCTGAGTTTGTTTCATAACTCCACCCCCTAAAATGATCTTTTTGGGAGCAAGTATATAGATATAATTCAGTAAAGCTTGAGCGATGTAGTAGGCTTCTATTTGCCATGCTTGATGATCTGAAGGTAGCTCATGTCCTTTTTTCTGCCATCTATCTGCTAAGGCAGGCCCTGAAGCAAGTCCTTCAAAGCAATTTTTGTGATAAGGGCAAAATCCAGCATAGTCATCATTAGGGTGTTGAGGAACTTGAATATGCCCCATTTCTGGGTGGGTAAATCCATGAGCAATGGTATTATTAACAATAGCTCCGCCTCCAATTCCTGTCCCTATAGTTAGATACAAACAACTATCTAATCCTTTTGCTGCACCCCAAGTGATTTCCCCCAAAGCAGCTACATTGACATCAGTATCAAAAATAACGGGGACGCCCAATTCCTTTTGGAAATAATTCGCAAAATCGGTATTCCCCCAATGAGGTTTAGGTGTGCTAGTGATATAGCCGTATGTAGGGGATTTTGGGTCTAGGTCTACAGGTCCAAAAGATCCTATCCCGAGATTTTTGATATTTTTTTCTTTAAAATAATTGATGATTTCTGTGAATGTTATTTCTGGCGTAATTGTTGGACAAGTGAATTTTTCAAGGAGATTACCTTTTTCATCGGCGATCCCATAGGCAAATTTTGTTCCACCGGCTTCTATTCCTCCAAAATACATATAGTTCCTCCTTATTAATATAGATAGTATAAACCTTGTTATATCTATTCAGTATAGCATATCTTTATAAATAATCAATCAAAAAAATGAATATCTCCATTTATAGATATTTATAAATAAAAAAGACCCCTTAATAAAAGAGGTCTTTTTGCTTATTATTAGTGAAATATTGTTTAATAGTCCTGTTAAAAATGACATTTTAATGTTTTTAACTGTTCTGCCTTAAACGATCCTAGCTCAATAGAATCTTTATAAGTAATTAGCTTACTAATAGGATCTCCTTTGAGATTAACCCATTGGTATTTTTTGATAAATGAAGATCTTAATTCTCCACCTTTACACTCTTCCCAAGTATTATTTAAAAATCGTAGGCAATAGCTATCAGTTTCTAAGGGCATGATAGAAGTGATTTCTACGGATATTGAGTTTGTATTAAAGAGAGAACTAATAGGCTCTTTTTGTGTACGTAATGGGTGAGAAACAAAATATTCTAAGGTATTCCCATTCACATTTAATTGTTGCATTTGATAGTAGAGAGGATTTACAGCGTAGGTACTCCACATTTTTTTAATTTGAGAGAGTTCTTTTTTTTCTCCTAAATAAAAAGCATTTTTAAAAACCATTTTTTTTGTAAGCTGGCTTTCTGGGGTAGGAACATATTGAAATTCTTTTCCAGAAGCAATACCAGGTCTTCTTACTAGCTCAGGTTTACCAAGAAAAGCAACAGATCTAAAAAGAGTTAAAGCAATTTTTGAATTATTGAGAATCTCGTATTCTTTAATTCCTTTTAATAAAGCAAAACTAGAATTAGTTTTATTGGATAATCCAATAAAATGAATAACAGGATAAATAGGAGAAGGTTCTTCTCTCCAACCAATTTCTCTCCAATCATCGAGATGTTCTGGAAGGTTTAATCTCTCTATTGTTCCACAAATTGTATCAGCAAGGGATATATCTGATTGAATTTCAGTATTAAAAACTACTCTCATTCTGTGATCAAGTGCCTTGTTGTCAATCGTCATTTTGGTATGAATTAATCCTTCATTAGATAACGAAATATCAAATACATAAGGCACATTAATAAGTTGAGGTGTTTTATTTTGACGTTCTTCTAAACAAGTAGGTAAAGAAAATTCTCCTACTAGAGAAATTTTTTGGAATAATTTTCCTGTATTAGTTTGAATTTTTGCAGAGGTAAAATTTAATTCATATATTTTATCAGGGACAGGGGGGGAATAATCATAGGTATCTCCATCATCTCCGCTATCTTCGATAGAGAGAGCATTAACATATGTTCTTTGTTGAGTTAAATCAGTGATATTAATTTGCCCTTTGACAATTTCAATTTTATAATAAGCATCACTAATCATAGGCGTATTTACTGGAGTAAGTAGAGGTGCTTTTGAAGGCTCTTCTACAATCTTTAGCTTACTTATTCCTAGAGATAACAAGGAATGATGAATTAAAATACGATGAGTATAGTAAAATAATTTTTTATCGTATAAAGAAATATCTTTTTTAATAGAACCTCTATACTCTTTTTTTGTTTCTAGAATTTGAAAAGGAACAAGTTTGTCTTGTGTATCATAGATTTGAAATTCTTGTTGTTGAGTCGAGATAAATACCTTAATAAGCTGATTTCTGTCTTCGGCTAGGGTATTAAAAATATATAAATCATTGTTTTTAGTATCTGCAAAAGAAATACTTAATTTTCTTAAAATATAATCGCAAGCAGAATAGGATAATTCATCTACTTCTTGATAACGAGCAAGAATACTTTGATTAGTTTTATCTGAATTGCATCCACAAGCACTGTCATGAGCATGATTGTAAAGCAATTTTTTCCAAATTTTTTCTAATAAAGCAGTTTTTACTTCTAGTCCCAAATGAGCCCCTAAGGTCATCAATGGTTCTAATTGATAAATGATTCTTCTTTCGATTTTGTCATTATAATATTTATGATCGTAACGAGAGGAATAGATAGATCTATGAATTTTAGAATTAGAAGGATCTAGTAACTCTCCTTCTATAGTCATCAAATTAGGTTCTTTAGATAAATCATCAAAAAACTCTTCACAGGTTTTTTCAACATAAGTAGCATTCTTAGTAGAATTTTTGGTATAATAGTTCAAACGTTCTTGGAAATTAAAATCTACATAACGCTGATCTGCACCTATAGGATGTAAAGCTATTTTTGTGGAACAACCATGTAAGAAAGTATCTTCTACTGTTTTTACATCGTCATTAAAAATAGTATTAATGCCATAAAAGTACCCATTTTTGATGTTGTAGGATAAGACTAAACTCCCATCTTTACTTTGCCAATAAAATTCTCTATGGGGACATTTGTCTGCGGAGAGTCCACGCCAAAAAAGAAAGTAATCAATTCCAAATCCCTTAAAAATTTTAGGCATATCTTTAGATTGTCCAAAGGAATCAGGTAGGTACCCTACCTTCATCCAATTTCCAAATTGTTCGGCAGTCTTGATACCATAATAGAGATTTCTAATAATGGATTCACCTGAGATCACGAGTTCATCACTCTGAGTGTACCAAGGTCCTATAATTATTTTACCTTTTTTTACCAAATTTGTAAAACGCTCTTTATGTTGAGGTACATAGTGTAGATAATCTTCGACAATACTTAATTGTCCATCAAGATGGTAGTGCTGAAGAATATTATTTTCTAAAGCATAAAAAACTTCATCCATATGATAGATTAATTGAATGGTAGATTCACTATTAGTAAAGTACCATTCAAAATCCCAATGGGTATGTGCATAACAATAAATCTTCAAAACATTCTCCTACTTATCAATAATTATTGGTTTTCGCCAAAAACCAATAATACAAGCAGTAGTAAGAATTCCTGCAAAGGTACAGCCTACCCAAGTAACAACAGGGATAGGTTGGACAATATATCCAATGATAGCACCTAAAGGAGATCCAATACCACCGTAATTAACACATCCTGTTAAGATTACTAATGCACCTGCAACTGCAGATCCAATAGTAGATGCTACAATCATTTGTAGAGGGTGGGTAGCAACAAAAGGTAAAGCGCCTTCAGAAACACCAACAATTCCCATCCCAAAAGAGGAACTTGCAGTGATTTTTTCTTCTTCGGTGAATTTGTTTTTAAATAAAATAGAAGCTAACCATACTCCAAGAGGGGCAATAGAAATAGCCGCTTGCACTGCTGTGTTGGGGACTAAATTTGCTCCTTGAATTCCAAATTGTGCTATAGTATCAGCAGATACGGCACCTGCAAAAATAAAAGCAGTTTTATTGACAGGACCACCAAAATCAAAGCCTATCATTCCACCGAGTACAGCACCTATAATAACAGGAAATGCAGCATAAGTATTAGAAAGATTTGTTAATCCAGTATACATGGAATCCATGAAAAGAGCAATAGGGGCTCCTAATAAATAAGTAATAACAATCATAATCATTAAGGTAGCAAGAAGAGGAAAAACCATAATACCGAGTAAAGGTTTGAAGACTTTTGGCCATGTCCAACTAGACATCCAACGAACAAAATACCCAACAATAATAGCTACTAAAATAGCTGCTAAAAAACCACCACCTGATTTTGTTCCAAGGTATGTTGCATCGTTAGCAATATAAGTACCTATCATTGCTGGTGCCATCGCAGGTTTACCCGCAATAGAATTAGCCATGAATCCTGAAAATAATGGGATCATCAAGAGAAAACCAACTTGACCGACACGGAATAATTTACCCATAAAATAACCAAGATGGGTGTTCATATCGAATCCCCAATTAACAATCTGACCCAAATCATTACGTTGGAAAGCAAAAACGTTAGCAATCGCTAGTAATAAACCAGCTCCTATAGCCATAGGTACCATAAAGGAAATACCATTCATAATATGAGAAACGATACTATCGCCTTTTGTAGAATTTCCTACACTAATACGAATATTAGATTTGTGGAGATTAGCATTAGCATAAGCTTGATTGATTGTAGATTTTGCATCTTTAATAGCTTTACTTGCTGTCGTTTCAAAAAGTCTTTTTCCATCAAATCGTGCTAAATCGACTTGAGCATTAACAGCAATGATAACAACATCTGCATGCTGAATTTCTTCATTAGTGAGTTCATCTTCTACTCCCATGGCACCTTGTTTTTCAATTTTAATAGAATAACCAAGTTCTAAGGCATTTCTTGTGAGAGCTTCTGCTGCCATATAGGTATGAGCTATCCCTGTAGGACAAGAGGTGATTCCTATAATTTGAGGAAGTCCGCTTTGAGTTTGAGTAGTAGACTTTGAAGTTTCTTCAAGAATACTTTGTGCTTCTTGAAGAAACTCTTGAGGAGAAGTAGTATTGAAAAGTTTTGTTCTTTTTTCATCATCAGATAATAGTAGGCTTAGTTCTGAAAGAGTTTCGATAAAAAAATCACCTTTTTGTGTCTCAGGTACAGCTAACAATAGAATGTTTTTTACTTTTTCTGTAGTATTTTCCTCTTCGTTAGACCAATCAATTTCTTTATCAAGAGTAATTACACATAAGCTAGCTTTGGTAATATATTTGGATTTAATATGAGGGATGGCACATGAAGGAACAATAACAGTATTTCCTATTTTTTCTCTTTCATGTAATCCTGCTACAGTTTTACTGATGTCTGTTGTGAGGTTTTCTGCCATCATTTTTCCAGCACAAAATTGGAACACGTCTTCTTTTGATGTTAAAGATTGATTGATAAAAATCAACGAAGAAGAAAATAATTGAGTGAGTTGCATAAAATATCTCCTATATTTTTATTTAATATGATTTTTATTTATAATTTTATTGATTTGTTTCTCTTCCTGCTAACTTCCATGTTTTATGAGCGATAGAATAATGACTAGTGCCTAGACGATCTATACTATCTGTATCCAATCTCCATGCAAATACCCCTAAAGCACCGATCTCTCTAGCTTTATCAATATACATATCTGGTTGATCTGCTGGTCTATCGTAACTTTCACTAGAAAAACCTATAAACATTTTTTTAGGATCTATACCTGTCTCTTTGTATTGATCAATAAATTTAAATCTCTTGCCCCAGTAGGTTTGCAAATTAATATAATCAAATACTTCATTTGCTGTTTTTCCATCCCAAGCTTCAAAAGAGGTGTGATCAGGAGTGATTGTTAACAAGTATGGGTTATCTTCTCTTTTATCTGTGATAGTTGCTTGGTTGATATGTTTTCTAAGAGTTTTTGATAAGATGATGAATTCATCTTTGGTAATAGGATCACCTTCAATTTCATAGTCCATATCAAATCCATCTAGTTTATGAGCTCTAATCATTTTTAAAACACTTTGGGCAAAAACTTCTGGATTACGAGAGCTTTTCCAATAATCTTGCTGACTCCATCCTAAAGAAATTAAAAGCTTAATATCAGGATTTTTATCCCTTGCCATCTGAACAATTTGATCTATTCTTTCTTGATCGGTGTAGGGAGCTTCTTTATGGGCATTTTCATATCCTAGTTCAAAAGCACCATCTTGATCTTTATCATAAGGGTGTGCAAAGGCAATATAAATTAAATCAGCTTTATCAAAAGGAGTTTTTTTGCTAATTCTTCTATTCCAAGAATCGTCAAAAATACCAAAAAAATAAGCTACTTTCAAAGGTTTTGGTTGGCTAGTACAAGAGTTTAAAAAAAGTAGCATTGCTACTATAATATATTTCATAAATTTCTCTCCTATTAAATTATAAAATCTTTTCAAAAAATAGCAAGAGCAAAAACATTTTAAAATGAAATTCATTACTAAAAAAACACCTTCTTCAGATTCATCAGTATTATTTAGACGATAGCTATCTGTTATTGTTTCTGTTCTATCTCTGACAAACGCTATGTTTTTGTAATTATAAGCATTGTTGATTGTTATCTCTTCTCTAATAATACCCCCTACACTTTGTGTACCAGATACAGTACCTGAATAATTCTAATAAAAAAACAACTGTATTTATACAGCTGTTTTAGTGTTTTTTGAAAATTAATGTAGTGACTAAGGTAAATTAATACATAGGCTACGAGAAGCAATAATATCAACGCCTGTTCCAAGAATGTTTGGAATTAGTACTTGCCCGACTTCAATAGGTGCAGTCAACTGTAATTTTTGTATTTCTTGAATACACTGAAAAGTTTGATCGAAAGGTATTGCAGACGTAGTACGAACAGGTATTTTTTTATGCAAAGCACCTTTAATAGAAGCTGTTGAAGTTAGCATTCTTTGAGGAGAAATAATTTCTTGAGGTCCAAATTGTGCACCTCTAGAACAAGCATTTCCAATAACTTCTAAACTTTCTGAGTCAACGATAATACGACATCCTCTTGGACAAAGTACACAAACTAAATTTTTTTTCATAATTATTCCTCTATATAAATAGTGATCTCTTCCAAATTCTGTGGTAATTTTGTTTTTGGAATAATAATTTTTTCCATTTCTCCAGGACTGAAATGTTTTTTAGCATATTGATGAACAATATTTTGTTGACACGAGATGGTAACCTTACCTTCAATAGGCTTGGAAACCCTAAATAGCAGTGCATAGAAGTTTTCATCAGTATTCATTCTTAAGGTTCTAGGAACAGTATAGATTAATCCATCACCAGTATTGATTAGACGTTCATTAGTAGAGTAATCTGAGTTATCATTAAGATAAACAAAAGCTCCTAATGCAGCTTTCTCTCCTTCTTCGGATACATTGTCGACTAAATCATGAACATGCAATGAATTACCACATGAAAAAACCCCTTGAATAGAAGTTTCCATCATTTGATTGACTACAGGACCACGTGATGAAGGATTAATTTTGATACCAGCATCTTCTAATATTGATACGGTAGGTACTAATCCTACAGATAATAATAGAGTATCACACTCTACATATTGTTCTGTTCCAGCTATGGCTTGACGATTTTTATCAACATCTATGATTGTAACCCCTTCTAAACGGGAAGTGCCATGAACTTGGTAGACTGTTTTAGAAAATGCTAATGGAATATTAAAATCATGTAAGCATTGTATAATGTTTCTTTCTAACCCTGAAGAAAATGATTGTAATTCATAAACACCAACAACTTTTGCTCCTTCTAAGGTCATACGCCTAGCCATTATAAGTCCAATATCACCAGACCCTAAAATAACTACTTTTTTACCAGGAAGGAGTCCATCAATATTTAAGAATCGTTGAGCAGATCCTGCTGTCATCACACCAGAGACACGAGGTCCAGGTAAAGAAATCGCTCCTCTAGGTCTTTCCATACAGCCTCCAGCAAAAATAATTGTTTTTGCTTGTATTTTAAACATGCCTTCAGGACTTTGTACGGTAATTTCTTTATCAGGAGTGATTTTGAGAACAGAAGAATCAACACGTATTATTATAGAACATTCAGAAAGAAGTTTTAGCCATTTTTCAACATATTCAGGACCTGTTAGCTCTTCTTTGAAACGATGTAAACCAAATCCATTATGGATACATTGATAAAGAATACCACCTAATTCTTGATCTCGTTCTAATAATAAAACGTCTTCAATCCCTAATTCATGGGCTTTTACGGCAGCAGCTATACCAGCTGCACCACCACCAACTATAACAAGATTTCGTTGTTCATATTTAATCATTGACTTTTCCCTTATGTGATTTTTCAACAAGATACGATCCATTTTTATCTTGGAAGATCTCTGACGGATCAATATTTAACTCACGTGCTATAATGTTAACAATACGAGGCATACAAAAACCTCCTTGACATGTTCCAGCACAAATACGAGTTCGTTTTTTAATGCCTTCAATAGATCTTCCTCCATTAGGTCGTTGTATTGCATCGATAATTTCTCCTTCAGAAACATTTTCACAGCGACAAACAATACGTCCATAAAGGGGATTTGCTTGAATATAACGAGATCTTTCTTCATAAGATGAATAATCCAAATGAACAACGATACGATGAGGATTAAAAGATAGTTTTTGTTTTAATGCTAATCCACTTTTTTCAAGCATATTTACAACATCAACAGCAATTGCTGGGGCTGAAGTTAATCCAGGAGACTTAATTCCTGCTATTTCAAAAAATCCTGGAACTTCTTTTACAGGACCTATGATAAAATCTCCAGTACTTGCTTCTGCTCTGTTTCCTGAAAAATTACGGAGGTTTGATCCATAGGAGAGAGTAGGGATTGATTTTTTTGCAAGGATTCGAACTTCCTCTAATCCTTCAGGTGTTGTATCTACATTATCAGGATTATCAATAAAATAAGCATTAGGGCCTACAATTAAATTTCCATGAGCTGTAGGACTGACTAAGACTCCCTTACCTTTATCACTAGGACATTGAAAAACAACAGTATTTGTTAAAGAACCATATTTTTTATCTAACAGGTAATATTCACCTCTTCTCACTTTAATTTTATAAGAAGGCTTAGCTATCATATTATGTATCTTATCAGCAAAACCTCCAGCAGCATTAATCAGATAACGAGTCTCAATATCTGTACACTTTGGATTATTTGTTTTGATTAGAAATCCTTTTTCAGTTTTTGTAATAGATTCTACTTTGGTATTTAAGGATATATTTACTCCATTAATTACAGCACTTTCCATTAATCCTACACATAATTCAAAAGAACTGATAACTGCTGTTTCAGAACACCAATATGCTTCAAGAGCTTCAGATGCAATATTAGGTTCTTTATCTCTTAATTCTTTTTGTGAAAAAATTGCTTGAGATTCTTTAGGGATACCATTAGCTATTCCTCTATCGTATATTTCTTGTACTGTCTTTTTTTCTTCTTCAGTAAAAGCTACGACTAAAGCTCCTATTTTTTTATAGGGTACAGATAGGTCTTTACACAGTTGTTCCATCATTCGATTTCCCAAGACATTATATTTTGCTGTCAATGTACCAGGCTCAGGGTCATATCCTCCATGAGCAATTCCGCTATTAGCTTTAGTAGATCCAAAAGAGACATCGTTTTCTTTTTCTAAAACAAGAACATCTAATTGGAATTTTGATAGTTCACGAGCTAACGCAGACCCACATATACCAGCCCCTATGATTACAACATCTCTCATAATTGTTCCTTTGTAGTTATTGTTCTACCCAACTTTTTGAGCGTTCTACGGCTCTAAGCCACTGTTGGTGTAAGTGTAAGGCTTCACCTTTATCAATTGTAGGAGTATATTCTTTAGCATATTCTTTAGTTTGACGGATTTCGTTTTTATTTTTCCAAACTCCTGTAGCTAAACCTGCTAAATAAGCAGCTCCTAGAGCCGTTGTTTCTCTATTCTTAGGAACTTTTACAGGCACAGAGAGAATCTCTGATTGGAATTGCATTAAAAAATCATTTGCTGATGCTCCACCATCTGCAGCCAATTCAGATAAGGTAATTCCAGAGTCTACTTGCATAATTTCTAAGACATCTTTAGTTTGATAAGCAATACTCTCTAATGTTGCTCGAATGATATGTTCTCTACCTGTTCCCCTGGTAATACCGATTAACATTCCTCGGGCATAAGGGTCCCAGTAAGGAGCGCCTAGTCCAACAAATGCAGGTACCAAGTACAATCCACCTGTGTTAGGAATTTTAGAAGCAAAATATCCACTATCTTCAGCTTTGTTAATTAATCTTAGTTCATCTCTGAGCCATTGAATAGCAGCACCTGCTACAAATACACTACCTTCAAGAGCATAGTCAACTTTACCATTGATACCAATACCTATAGTTGTCAACAATCCATTCTCAGAAGTAATAGCTTTTTCTCCTGTATTCATAAGAAGAAAACAACCTGTACCATAGGTATTTTTTGCTTCACCGATTTCAAAACAAGCCTGGCCAAAAAGTGCTGATTGTTGATCTCCAGCAATGCCCGCAATAGGAATATTATAATTACTATGTGATAATTTGAAAGTACCATATACTTCAGAACTATCTTTAACTTTAGGAAGCATAGAGCGAGGGATATCTAATTCTTTAAGAAGTTTTTCATCCCATTCAAGAGTTTTAATATTGTAGATCATAGTACGAGAAGCATTGGTTTTATCTGTAACATGGACTTCACCACCTGTTAATTTCCAAATTAACCAAGTATCAATAGTTCCAAATAATAGATCAC
>CAMQSH010000035.1 GCA_947036575.1 uncultured Brevinema sp.
TGTATTATTTTTTTCCATAACTATCTCCTTTGGTGTAGGTTTTGTTTTTTGTTCTGTATTGTCTTTACAATATATTTTATATTCTGTTTTTGAATATTTATATATCATGTTATCAATTTCAATAATATCTTTATGCTTATAAGGATATTCTTTTAAAGACAGTATAGCTTGTTTATAAGCTTCTATGTCTGTTGATATATCTGTCAATAATTCCCTTGTGTATTTAGAAAAAGATCTATTTACAACATTTGATTTTTTTGATAAAAACATCTTGAGATTGTTTTCTATGTCTAAAGGATACATTCTATTATTATATTGTGTTCCTTGTAGCATTGTTGCTAATTCATATTTTTTATTAAGTCCTGTTTTTGTTTTGTATTCATAATGATATATGATAGCGTTATTTTTAATTTCAATGATTGTATATTGTTTTTTATCTGTGAGAGATGAGCATTCACGAGCAAAATTTTCGGCTTGTTCTTTGTTATCTAATAAAGTCATCTTAGTAAAAGAATCATAAATATGAAATCTATCTCTATTCATAAATACAATCATTTCTCTACATGGGACAAATTCGGCTACTGTAAAGCCTGTTATAAAGTTGTTATGAGCTTGCCCTTGTATTTTTATATGTGGGACTTGTTTTTTTACAGATTCATCAATAAGATTTTTATACATGGTATTAATACAAGTTTTCATTATATTTATACTTTGTTGTGTTTTTATTCTTATCTCTTCCGTGTGGTCATACTCTTCACAAATTGCATTATATTCTACATTATCAATAACAGAATATAAAAACAGTTTTGATTTTGTGTTATCTATAATTTTATATATAAAAGCCTTAGTATTTTGTTTTTTAAACAGTTCGAGAAGACAACTTTTATTTATAGTTATATTACATTCTTTTATATTTGTCTCTATATCTGTTGAATATGTGAAAAAGCCGTCAATAGTGCGTTTTTGTATAGTGATCTTATTATCTTTTATAAGTAAGTCAATATCAATATCATTAATACTTTTTATCATGTTATAAAATGGTAATAAAGCTTTTTTTGTCTTTGGAGTCTCTAGTATTTTGAAATATTGATTGTCATTATTAGTAAAATTATTATATTTATCAAGGTCAACACTATCAATATTAGAATCTATCATTTGCCAATCATTAAAAAGAATCTGATCTTCTTTGATCTTTATATCAATTTGATTACAATTTTTGTTATTAATTAAAAACATAACTCTATCATGCTGTATAGATTTGTTTATTAATTCTTTGGGAGTATCAAAGGGTATACTCTTTTTTAATCCATAACCTACAGTAAATACGCTATTTTCTGTAAAATTAAAGCTGTTTGTCAATGTTTGATAACGGATATTAGAAGCTTGATAAATAGCTTTTAATTGTGTGAGCTGTTCGGCGTTAAAAGTATATAAAGGCTTGATCTTGTTTATAATTTCAAAATCAGGATATAAAGCCACCTCACTCCCTACATGAAATACATTAGCTGTAAATTTTTCTGAGGTAATACGGAAGGCTTTGACATCAGTATCATTATTAAAAAGTTCTATTTGCCAATCTTGATTATTTAATATTGTTACTAATTGTATTATTTTAGTCATAGCAATAAGAGAAAGGCTTACTAGTGTATCTTGTGTAAAACTTTGATTTGATAATTTTACATGATAATTAGTATTGAGATTATAAAAATACAATCCATCACTTTTAAATGCTATTGTTAAACAATTCAAAAAAGCACTTTGAAATAAAGCCAATTCTTTTATAGTGGGGAGTGTCTCAATATTAAACTTGTTTATTATTAGGTTTTTATCTGTATTCATTTTATTTATCCTTTGGTGTAGGTTTTATTTGCAGATTAAACAGATGAGCTTTTATATTAGAAAGGTGTTAATATAACGTGCTCTTCGCTAGTCGTGATTAATTCAAGATTGAAATTATTAGATAAATAATCTTGATATGTATCTATATTACTTGAATTCAAATCAAATTCATCTAATTCTATCCCTTCATATTCAAGATGTTCTAGTAAATCATCTATATTATTTTTAAACATTTTCTCTAATTCTGAATAAGAAAAAAATTTATATTCACACATCCAAGCAATCGGATCAAGTTGAATGTCTTCCCCTGTCTCCTCGCTTTGATTGTCTAGTAATTCAAATAATAGATCTGATTTTTTAATAGCTTCTATTTTTTCGATTTCTGGTAAATCTGAAAAATAGCTCCATTGTGAATTATAAGCCCACACCCATTTTGTAGCCTCAAAAAAATGATTTTGATTGTCTATTGTTTGTATTATTGCCATTGTGTCCGCTCCTATGCGTTTTTTTTGGTGTAGGTTTTGTAATGGTTATTTGACTGCAATTTTTAAGCGTGTTTGCCTGTAGTCTTTTTATAACTTCTTACTTATTATCTATATTAATTATACCATATATATACATGGTTTTTGTCAAGCTTTATTCTATAAATAATACAATAATATTGATCTTTTTTATACTGGTTATCTTTCTGTGATTTACAAGCTTTACAAGTGTTTATACTTGTTAAATTCTTGTGTATTATCTATATTAATTATACTATGATTTGATTGTTTTGTCAAGCTTTATTCTATAAATAATATAATGATTTTGATCTTTTTTGTGCTGGTTATTTTGCTATAAATTTAACAATTAATTTATAGATCTTTGGGATCATTCTAATGAGATAAAAAATTGAAAGGTACTATACAGTTTTAATCACTCGGGGTGGCTTGCCTGCCCCGAGTGCCTCTCTACACGAGGTGTAAAAATTCTAGGCGATTTTTGTTTTAGGTTGAGGGGGTAGGTATTATCTGTTAATGGAGGATTACTTATAGATTGCGATTTTTGGATAGGTGATTTTATTTGATTGTGATTGTGATTTTTAATAATTATATATTGTTATTTTGTATACAATTAGAATACTATGCGATTTTTTATTAATATTTTATTTGCGATTTTTTTGTTATATATGTTTTTTATAGACTATTAATAATTATGACTAAAGAGATAAAAGCACATTTGGATACTGCTAAATCCATAAACTTATTAAAGCCAAAACACTTTTGTGAACTCTGTGGAATTGATCCTAGAAACGCCACTCGTGTTAAGTCTTTGGCGATTATTGATGATTCTAAGAACTTTCTCGTCAAAGAGACTATAAATAATTTGATAGCTAATAATAAGTTTATGAACTCTGACATTGTGCAAATCATTAAACTGATAAACAAGAATAATAAAAGTGCTGTCAAATCAATACCAAAAACAGAAAAAAAACCAAGCTCTAAAAAGACATCAAACAAGATACAAGTCAAAATAAAAAAGCCTAAAAAACAAGATCCTAAAACAGATGATGACTATGTCACTTTTTGGAGAGAGTATTTTGTTAAATCATTTCATGATAATCAGTCAGAGAAAGATACCTTGTATGAAGGTATTACTCAAGCAAAAGAAGATATGACATCTACTGCTGATGGGCATAATGCTTATACTAGAGGTGCTGCTGCGAAAACGATGCAAATACTAAATAAAGTACAACAAGAAAGAAACCTTTTAATACCTGTTGACTGTGTAAATTTTATGCTAGGATCATCTATTGAATATATTTTGACTGGTTGTGTAGACCTTATCCAAAAAGAATTTACAGATAGAGGATTAGGGGTTTCAGAAATTCGATCTATTAAAAATAAAATGTCCCTCCTGGTTAATAATTCTCAAGATCACATGACTGAATTATTAACAGAATGGGACAAGCTCTCAAGAGGAAAATAATGTTAAAAATTTTAACTGATATTTTATGTAGGCATTTAACTATTCCTCAAGCTCAAAAAATTTGGGAATGGTGTCAAGAGTTTGGCATGGTTTCTCCTCCTGAATCTCCTCTAGCAGATGTGTCTTACAATCCCAATACTATGCCCTTTTGGAAAGAAATATTAGAAAATTTTACAGATAATTCTGTACGACAAATCACAGTAATAAAACCTTCTCAGGTTGGTTTTACCTATTGTATCAATCAAATAGCCTTATATTGTATGATACACGATAGAAGTAATATTCTTATTGCTTATCCCAATGACGGAACAGCAGAACGCTATTCAAAACAAAAATTAAAACCCTTCATTATGGCCCAAAAAAATATAAATAATTGGTATAACGAAAGACATTCTAGCAAGTTTTTACAGAACTTTGGTACTAAAAATATTGCTATAACAGGTCTTGAAAAAAAGACAGCGATGACAATGAATACATACAAAACGGTGGTCTTAGATGAAATGTCAAATATCCCTGTTAGTGTAGGTGGGGGAAATCTCGGAGATCCTGTAATATTAGCTCAGGGTAGGGTTCAAACTTTTGCTGAAGAATCTAAGATTATTATAGGGGGTACTTTGATCCTTGAAGATGGTATTTTAGAAAGAGAATTTAGACACTCTTCTCAAAAATATTACCATATGCCTTGCCCTAAATGTGGAGAACTGCAAGCATTCTTATTTAGGGATTTAGATGATGAACTGTATAAATATTTGAAATATGAAATTGACGAACATAACAATGTTATCAAAGGATCTGAGTATATTATCTGCCATAATACAAAATGTAATTTTAGAATAACGGATAGAGAAAGAATTAAAATGATAAGAGATCCTAATGCTAAATGGATCAGTAATAATATTAATACGGACGATTCTCATCAGGGTTATTTTTTGAATGCTTTATACAATCCTTTTCAGAAGCTTATTAGAATTGCTGAAGCACATTATAAGGCTGTGTCGAACCCTGAGAGGGAAATTTTGCAGGCTTTTACGAATGAATACGAAGCTAGAGCTTGGAAATTAGTAGACTTTCATTTGGATAATATTCATGATTCAGTACTTTCTTCTCGGTTTGAAATTCCTAATGATGTTGTCATTCTCACTATGGGTGTTGATGTCCAGCAAGGTAAAGACAATAATAACCACCTTGTTTATCAGATAGACGGATGGGGTAAGAATATGCAACGCTGGGCTATTGACTATGGTATTATTTATGGGGATCTTCGTGATGATAAAATTTGGGATGAGTTAGTAAACATTATGTACCAACCTAGATACAAAGATCTCAACATAGATAGTGAGCCTTATATTGTTGAATGTGGAATGATAGACAGTCAAGGTGGATTTATAGAAGATGTGATGAGAGCGTGTCACAGGGATTATGTATTAAGACATGAAGATATAGGAATGGATTATATTGAATATCCAGAGCTATATCCTATCCGTGGAGCTGGTGGTAAGAGTTCCTCTACGGTGGACCTTTTACAATATTGGAATTATGTAGATGCAACAACCTTCAAAGAATCAGACAAGATTATCAATGAAGCTTGGTGGAAAAAAGTGAATAGGCTCAATACTTTTCAACTGAAAGAGCAGTTATTCAATGATCTTGCAATTCCTGTAAATCATAAAAACAAAGATAAATTTGGGCTTACAAGATTTGTACAATGGGATGGTTATACTGGGGATTATGGATTTAATCAATCTTATTTTAAGGGTATAAAATCGGAAGCTAAAGTTTATAAGATAACAGCTAAAGGGTCTAATTCTAAGTATACAAAAACAAGAGAGAGAAATGAACCTGTAGATACTAGTGCTTATTCTCGAGCTGCATATATCTTTTTTATTCGTTCTGTTAGTAGCGACCACCCCAAATATGACAGGATAGTAAATTTGCATAGTTATGAAGTTTAATCTTTTTTGTTATAAATGGGATAAAAAAACTATTACTATTATAGAGGTATTTATGGCAGTAGGAGAAGCAAAATTACAGATCGATTATTGGAAAAGACAGATTCAAGATCATGGACGAGAATATGTTGAAAAC
The DNA here is from genome assembly GCA_947036575.1 of uncultured Brevinema sp. Lineage (GTDB taxonomy): Bacteria > Spirochaetota > Brevinematia > Brevinematales > Brevinemataceae > Brevinema_A. Next base: position 5,893 of record CAMQSH010000035.1, read on the forward strand.
CAATACATGGATTTAAAATTAGGATCAAGTGTATCTTCTATAAAAAATGGAGATATGCTAGTTACTTACGATCCAGTAGCACGTAATGAATTATTGTCTTGTATGGCAGAAGCTCTTGGATATCCTGTGACAAATCCTATTGCGAGTTTACACAAATGAATATCTCAAATTTAACACCTACCAAGAATACAACACCTTTTAAGATAGAAAAAAAACAAATACCCCAAGAAACAAACCTATCGGCTCAATATACTGATTATAACCCCATTCATACTAGAAACAGAAATCAATATATTAGACAATGCCGTTATCTTGTGGGATCATCTCAAGATTTACAACATGCTATAAAATGTATACAGGCTAACTCAGTGAGAACTGGGGTAAAACCTAATTTTGTAATGTATAAAAGATTAAACAATATTGATCCTAAAATTATGAACACCATTATTAAAAAATGGGAAATAGATATTAGGTCAATGGTGGTAGGGACTTGTCCTCATCTGTATGATTATCAAAAAGTAATCATACAAGAATTGGCAATAACTGGCGAGATGTATAGCTGTTTTACCTTATCAGCTAAAGCCTTCAAAGAGGGCAAAGAAAAATTATTAATTACTCCTGTTTATAGTGAAGAGGTTGATCCTACTATTGACGGAATAACTTATGGTAACAAGCTTGATAAAATTTATATTGCTTGTGGTTTGGAATTTGATATTGATAATACCGTCCAAGCATTTTGGTTAAGGGATAAAGAAGATCCTATGGACATTAACAAAGCTATACGCATTCCTATAAAGAGTATGTATAGAAATAGTTTTCAAGATTCTTGTCATCTTAGAGGTTTGCCTATATTGATGAATGTAGAATATCTAAAAAATATTTGGAAAGGTGTTTTTAATCTCCCTATCAAGATGAAAACTTCACTAGGTATTACAGGATATATCAACACTTATAGAGCCGATCAACTACAAAATACTCCAACAGGTGCTAAAAAAGGTATTAATGCTTATAAAAATCCTAATACAGGAGATACTCCTGAAGAAAAAGCACATATAGAAATGATACAAGTACAGAGTAATGCTACTTTTTTATTTGCTGATACTTATAATTTTGCTGTGTTGAAGCCTGGAGAAGAGATTAATACAGATACAGGGACTGCTGTAAGTAAAGACACTTTAGGTGCTTTACAACATATAGATTCAAAACAAGCTGCTGGTTTGGGAATAACGGCAGCACAATTTAGTGGAGACTTGAGTAAAGTAAACTTTGCTGCTGGTAAAATGGGAAATGCTTATGCCTTGATATGGACAGAAACTCATATACACCCTCAAATCATTAATTTTATGACAGAAGTTTTTGAGAAGTGGGTAAGAGTAAACGCTATTAGTAATCCTATTTTCAAAAATTTGATTGTAGATGATGAGGTTTTAATACCTAGTTGGATTACTCCAGAGTCCGTCGTTATTGATGAGAATAAACACGCTAAATTTATTGAGACCTCATTCATAATGGGTACGGATTCAGTTAGTGATTATGTAGCAAGAAAAGGAATAGATCCTGAAAGCCATGCGAAAGGCTGGATAGCTGATAATAAAACTTATAATTATCATCAGATTGATAGTGAACAAGATCCTGAAGATGATGACAAAGATGAAGATGAAGATTTACTAGAAGAGGAAGACCAAGATGAAGAATCCTAAAGGAAGTCAACAATTTTTATTATTAGATAATAGTGTGTTAAGTCAAGAACATCTTTCTGTATTAAATGGTAGAAAACAAGAAATCCCTGCAATGGAAGATTGGCATATAGAAAAGAACATTGATGAGAATGGGACTTTATTTATTCCTATCACAGGGGTTTTAGATACTTGGGATTATCCTATGTCTATTACTGGATGGCTTACTACTTATAATTTTTTACATTCGAGAATACAAGAAGCCTACACGAATGAAAGTATTAAAGCAGTAGTTTTTAATGTCAATTCTCCTGGTGGGCATAGTATGAATTGTAGATCTATTGCTGAAGAAATAGAATTGCTTAGTCAGAAAAAACCTTGTCAGGCTATTGTTAATGGCTATTGCTGTTCTGGAGCTTTTATGCTCGTCGCTAAGATCCCTATATCTGCTACACAAGGTTCTATGATAGGATCTATAGGCGTATTGGGGCGTTTGGTAGATGATTCCAAGTATTTTGAAGATATGGGTATTACTTTTCATAATATTAGTATGCCTGATGGTAAAAAAATTAATGGTACAGGTCAAGCTCTTACAGATGAGGACATAGAACGCTATCGTAATAGTAGTATTGCTGGTATTTTTAATGATATAAAATTTATGGTCAGTCCTAGAGTAACAGAAGAAAAAATAACAGAGTTAAATGCTGCCACCTATACCTCAGAAGATGCCCTAAGATTAGGGCTTATAGACGGTATTATCACAGCAGAACAAATGATAATGAAAGAATTACCTATTCAAGGAGGACATACCATGTCTAAAGAAGATAATAAGGATAAAATTCCTAGTGCTGAGAGTAGTGCAGAAACCATTACTATGAGTAAAGATGAGTTGAAAACGATGATTGCTAATGCTGTCAGTGAGCAAATGCAGTCAATAGATCAGGAAAAGACAAGTCCTAAACCTGCTGAGAGTACTGACGAGAGTAGTACAAAAACTATTACCATGAGCAAAGATGAACTACACACGATAGTTAAAGACGCTGTTGATTCAACAGTAAAATCTCTAGTAGAACAATCTACAGCTGGGCTTAATGTTGGAGGGGGATTTAAGAATATGTCAGAGTCAAATCCTGATTCTAATTCACAAACGGAGCAAGAGACTGCTGAAAAATCAAAAGAAGAAGCTAAGAGTAACTTAGAAGACTTTGCTAAAAGCTTAGTTAATCCAAATTCTACAAAATAATAAAGGAGATAATTATGGGAATAGGAGTTCCAAATCTTGCACCAGGTTCAAGAAAACATAGTAATGTCATTACAAGAACTGATTGGTGTGCAAGTACAGTCGATGAGTTAAAAGATATGGCTGTTGATTGTCATCTTATTGGAGATGCACAAGGCGAAACAGATGGGATATATCCTAGTGGGCTTGTAGTAAAACTAGATTTAGCTGCTAGAACATGTACGCCTCTTGATGGAGCAATAGGGGCTACAGATGTGTTGGCTGTTATTGATGTTACTTTTTCTGATCTTCTCCCTGGACAAAAAAGCTCACAATTTGTACCTGTGGTTTATAGAAATGTGGCCTTGATTAAATCAAAACTCACTCTTCGTACAACAGCAAAAATAGATGATGTAGTAGCACATTTTGAATCAAAACAAAATTGTGCTATTAACACAGTAGCATAGGAGAAAAATATGCCTTATAAAATTGGTAATGATTTAAATGTTAGCGATATTTTGGATGTTGCTTCAAAAGTACTACCCTCAAGACCTATTAATCTCAATCCTCTAACAGGCTTAGATCAATTGTTTGGTATAGAAAGGGTGGATACAACAAGCTATGAACTCAATAGAGAAAATACACATCTCAGTTTGATGGTTCAGCAATCTGTGGATAGTGAAAACACTAGATCTTCACGAATCACTAAAGCTAGTGGTAAAGGTATTGTTATCAGAAGAGTACCTTATAGTGTCTCCTTTGATTTAGTGATTTCAGATGAACAAAATTCTTATAAAATGAATACATCAGGACAATGGGGTGCAAAACACACTCCTGCTGAAATGATGATGGAGAAAATTGTAAAAGCGAATGAGTCTTTGGAATTTTCTAAATCTGTTTTGGCATGGCTAACCTTAAAACATGGATTCGTTCCTGATCTGGAACAATTTGCTAAAACAATAACCCTTGATCCTACCGAGGTATGGAATAACCTAAATATGTTAGAGTTATGGAATGTGGAACGTCCTACAGGTACTGGGTATGATATTGCTACTGGCACTACTATTCCTGATATTAAAGGAGCTGGTAAATTAACAAAATTCGCTTTAGATATTCATCAATCATTAAAGAAAAAAGCAAAGGAATCTGGTGTATCTATCTTGGGTAAAAAACTAGTTCTATGTGGTGCTAGTTTCTTTGAAGATGTGCTGAATAGTAATGATTTCAAAGATGTTTTAAATATCCTTGATGAAAGAACAAGACAACAACTAATAGAAAAAGTTGCAGTCAATTATAGTGATAGTTTTGATTCTTTTAATGTCAGAGAAGTAGAATTTAAGGGTATTATCTTCCGTACGAGAGAATGGAGTATTACTGATCTTCTTTATGGTGGGAAACAGTTAGGATATGAGATGATGGGAGATAAAGAGTTTATGGCTCTCGCTATTCCACCAGTCAAACATGTTACTACTATTGTATTTCCTACTCCTGATGTTACAAGCCCTACATGGAAGGCTACTGCTGACAGAGTACTTTATCAAAAAACACAAGAAGACAAATCAGGAATCCATGCTGGTATTAGACATAATTCTAATGTTATTTCTTCTTTCCCTGAACTTGTCATACTTGGCAAAATAGCATAAAGGAGCATTTATGAAATATATCGTATTGTTATTAAGCTTTGGTAGTGTATCTTCTTATGTTATGGGTAAAACATCCAAAAGATTTGTATCTAAAACTATCTTCAAAGAATTAAATGATGATAAGGTTTCGGCAGCTAGAGAATGTGATTCTCTAGCTCCTACCTTACCTAATGGGATCATTGCTATAGAATTTTCGAATGGGACAGGAGTCGATAACTTTAAGCAAAGTATAGAGGACCTATCCAAAACTTATGGAGAGATTCCTGTAGAAATAGTAGGAGATTTAGAAAAATCAGAGCTATGGAATAAGTACAAACCTAAAGATTCTAATTCTGATCCTGAAGATCCTACTAAAAAAGTAGATTCTAAAGTTCTTTCTGATCCTGAAGATCCTACTAAAGATGAAAATCCTGATCCTAAGAAAAAATAATACTTTTTCTATAAGGGAGAATTTATAATGGGTGGAGCTGAAAGTATTAACGACAGAATGCTTAGAGGGTGTATGGGATTAAGACAGCCTCAAGGACATGGTGTCTATTATGGGGATAGCTATAATACTGTTGATTGGAAGAATAGACTTTTTGCAAGTGATTATACAATGACTAGAGATGAAGTAATAGAATCTGAAAATGATCTCTTACTCACAACAATAGTTGTTCGTAGAATGACTATCCCTAAAATGTCTTTTCAAAAATCAGTAGAAAACAAAATAGTTTTTGTTGAGCCTAAAGCTGGTGGTAGACTCATTGTAGAAACAGGTCATTATAATGGTATTGAATATTCTATTAATGGTAAAGTGATAGATAAAGGTACACACTACCTCTTAACACTAAAAGAGGAAAATAAAAATAGTCCTATTAAAAATGAAAGAAGGGTAAAATGAATTTTCAAGATCCTACATATAATTTAGCTTATGAACAGTATTTTTTTGAGGTCTTTGAGTATATCAAAAAATTTGAATATCCTAGATACCTTAAAATAATAGAGGGAAAGCCTGAACACGAATATATGAAAGATCTTGTTATTAATAATCTATTCTATGATTCTAATAATAAAGGCGTAGATCAAGCTAATAACTGTCTGATCTTAAATTTATATCCTCCTAGGTGTGAATTTGATAGTAAAAAAACTGGTAATGGGAGATACTTTATTTCTTGTTTTCCTATCATAGAGATTTTTGTACGATTTGTAGATTCTGAGGTCGGTGTTTTGAATGAAACCATAGATCCTGAAGCTGCTAATTATGTTGCTAAAGATCTTGTTAAGAATATCAAGACATCAGGTCATCAGATATTACCTTATGAAAGAATGGGAGTATTAAGATCTTGGATATCTACTATATTTACTAAAAAAATATTTGCAGATATTTTGGATTATATTCCTGATATTGCAGAGAGGTCCTTTGCTAGTGATAGGGCGATTTTTAATTTAGAGGAAGGTTTTGAAAGTCCCTTAACTCAACTCACTAACGAAGTAAATGCTTATCATCAAGCATTTACTCAAGAGTTTACAGCTATTATAAGTCAAGAAGATTATCGTGCTTATTCTACATTAGAAACAGTATCGAATGATCTAAAAATAACAACGAAGGGGATATCATGGCACAGAAAGTAGTCATCCTAAATTTTGTTCAAGGTAAAGAAAACGATCATGTTTTTATACCTTCTAGGAACAAATTATTAAAGGATTTACCTAAGGGCGTTGTGTATATGGAACACAATAAAAACCATAAAACAGAATTGGAGTTGTTGAAGAAAAAACATCCTCGCTATTTTGAGGATGGAACATTTTCTTTAGAGCCTATTAAATTAGTAGACTCTGCTAAAAAAGAATATTTATCTAAATCAACATCTTTTAAAAATCCTAATAATGAGGAGAAAATCTAATGTCAGATTCTTATAATAGTATTCCTGGTATTTCTTATGGTCTAACAATAGACGACAGAAGAAATGGTGTGCAAACACAAAATATTTTAATGCTCCTTCCTATGGGGACTGGTGCAACGGCTATTGAAGGGGAAATCTGTAGATTTACAGATTTAAGCCCTGAGCTAGAAAAACTAGTAGGCGATAATGCTCAGTTAAAAAAATTCATTAGTGGATTTGCTGAATCATCAAATAAAGCTCCTGTAATAGGATTGCCTTTTAATCCTGGTACTTTAACCCCAGCAACAACAAAAGTTCCTTTTGTTTATGAAAAGGTTATTGATCCAAAACTAGGAGAAGGTACTATCGTATTTTCTCTAAATGGAGAACGATACGAAGTCGCTATAACTCAAGACGATACCATAGAAATATTAGTAGTAAATATGCTTACGATGATTAATAGTGATCTTGATTTTACTGCTGAAGTAAATTCTTTATCTCCTACTACAGTAAATGTTATTACTAAAGAATTGGGTTCTTTAGCTAATAGTAGTGCTTTTAAGTTTTTAGTAACAGATCAGGCATTTGTCTTACCAAGCAATCTAAAATTACCTAGTAATATTTCTTTTACTGGAGGGACTCAGAGTCGTAGCCTTGATGAAATTATAGTATTGTATAAATCTATCATCAAACAAGGCGTTAAATGGTTGTTATATCCTTATAGCGATCTTGATATGGTCAATCAAATTCAGTTAGGCCTAAAAACTATTTATACAGAACAAAAGATTGAAAACATTGATTTTCCTCCTGTTCCTCAAATCATCGTCCGTACTGTAATGGATTTAGATGATGCTAAAGAATATAGATCAAAACTCAATGAGTTGAATACTTGTTTTGTGCCTATTCTTAATGATTGGGACGATGTATTGGCGAAATTTGGTTCTATTGCTGGTTGTATTAATACAGAAAGAACGAAAAGAATTAATAATTCTACGGCAATTAAAACCCCTAAAATTGTTAATATCCAAGCGTTCTCTCAAGAAGAAGTTTCAGAATTGTTACATTATGGAATCTCTCCCTTAGTCAACGAAGATACTGGTGTTGAAATTGTACGATTGGTGTCTTCGTATAAAGAAACAAATGAAAGTCAACCCTTTAACTTTTTGACCTTTGTTATAGGTTGTGCTTTTGTTGTAACTTCTCTCGTAGTCTTTGAAAGAATGATTAAAGCGAGAAAATATCTTATAACAAGATCTCCTGATATTGGGGGAGATTTTATTACTGCAGCTCTTCTTCAACAAAAACTATACAGTTATTTAGATACAAATCTTGTTAATCCTACTGATGATAGAGTTGTAGAAGATTTTGAAGCTAATGATATTGGAGCAATAAGTACTGGTGTAGATAGTGTGAATTTTACTTTTGAATTTGCAATACCTGGTGAACTCAACAAAATACACGCAAATGCAATCGCAGTAATAGGAGGATAATATGGCAATATTTAATAACGATCAACCAACAATTATGATTACTTTGCCTGCAACGGCAAAATTTCCTGGAGATCATGTACTCCCTATTAAAAAAGTTGTTGCCCATATGCCCATGCCAGAGAAAAAGTCTGTTAAAGACAATCAAGGAATTATCTATGCCAATCATTGGAATATAGAAAGTTCAGAAGATCAACGATTTGTCGTAACTTTTGAAGCTCTCGATGGGAAACAAACACAAATTGTGAGAGATTCTTCTTTGTCTGGTACAGAGTTGTTATTTACTCAAGTGGCAACTAGTGCAAATGGACGAACTCAAAACGGATTTATGACTGATCCTGCAACTTCAGGAACACCAACAG